>JBAZNL010000006.1 GCA_041649275.1 Candidatus Izemoplasmatales bacterium | reverse complement strand
AAAATCCCCTTCCGCGAACGAAAGGGGAGAGACGGCGTGCGCCGGATGCACCTACGCTGGCATTACCCAGATCAGGTCGGGTCAATGACGGATACGTCATACTCTCAGCCCGGTTCCCCGAGCTCCCCTCTTGTTCGATTCGATTATATCACGTTTTCTGCCGTAAGGCAACTCAACGGACGACGTCGAGGATGATCGGCGGAACCGGGACCGCCTGATCGACGATCTCGAAGGCCTCGCGGACGGATCCGCGGATCTCGTCGGTGATCGCCGCGTCCGCATAGATGCGGGCGAGGGTCTCGCCCTTCTTGACCTTGGCGCCGACCTTCCGTTCGAGCACGACGCCGACGTTCGGATCGATCACGTCGTCCTTGGTGGCGCGGCCGCCGCCGAGCTTCATCGTCGCGAGGCCGATCGGCAGCGCCCGGATCGTCTTCACGAATCCAGCGCGCGGCGCCTTGACCTCCTCGATCCGTTTTGCGGTCACGAAACCGTCGAGCGTTTCGAGCCGGCCGCCCTGCGCGGCGATGAATTCCTTGAACTTGGCGAGCGCCTTGCCGTTACGGAGATTCGCGCGGAGGAGGTCCTTCGCGGCGGTTGCGGACGAAGCCTTCCCGGCGCGGTAGACCATCTCGGAGCCGATCTCGAGGCAGAGCTCCTCGAGGTCCGCGGGACCGTGGCCGGAGAGCGTCTCGTACGCTTCCGCGACTTCGAGGCGGTTTCCGACGGCGAAGCCGAGCGGCTGGTCCATGCCGGTGATGAAGGCGGCGACCTGCCGGCCGCAGGCGTTTCCGATGGACACCATCAGGCGCGACAGCCGGGTCGCGTCCGCGAGCGTCTTCATGAAGGCGCCGTCGCCGATCTTGACGTCGAGGCAGATGACGTCGGCGCCGCTCGCGAGCTTCTTCGACATGATCGAGGAGGCGATCAGCGGAATCGACGGCACCGACCCGGTGACGTCGCGGAGCGCGTACATCAGCTTGTCGGCGGGGACGAGTTCGGCGGTCTGGCCGGCGACGGCGATGCCGATGTCGTTCACCTGGCGGACGAACCGTTCGGGCGTGAGGGCGATCGTGCAGCCGGGGATCGACTCGAGCTTGTCGAGGGTGCCGCCGGTGTGGCCGAGGCCGCGACCGGAGAGTTTCGCGACCTTCGCGCCGGCGGAGGCGACGAGCGGGCCGAGGATCAGGGTCGTCTTGTCGCCGACGCCGCCGGTCGAGTGCTTGTCGACCTTGACGCCGTCGATCGACGAGAGGTCGATGACGTCGCCGGAATGCCACATCGCCTCGGTGAGGAGCGCGGCCTCCGCGTCGGTCATGCCCTGGAAATAAACGGCCATGAGCCAGGCGCTCATCTGGTAATCCGGAACCGTACCCTTGACGTAGCCGTGGATGACGTAGTTGATTTCTTCGGCGGTGAGGGCGTGCCCGTCCCGCTTTTTCTCGATGATGTCGACCATTCTCATGAAAATCCACCTCGCGAATCAATTATATCACAAACTGACGGTCCCTTATAGTATAATTGTGGACGGTGATTCCAATGAACCGGATCTGCATGGTGCGTCACGGCGAGACCGACGCCAACAGGAACATGATCGTCCAAGGACGGATCGACAACCCCCTGAATGAGAAGGGCGTCGCCCAGGCGAACGCGATCGCCGCCTCCTTCATCGCCAAAGGCGAGGTCTTCGACATCGTCGTCTCGAGCCCCCTGAAACGCGCGCAGGCGACCGCGGCGATCATCGCCGCCCGTCTCGGGCATCCTGCGGTCGAACTCGACCCGGGCTTCCTCGAGCGCGATTTCGGCGACCACGACGGAAAGCCGATCGACGCCGACTACGCGCGGGCGGTCATCGAGAACCGGATCCCGCGGATGGAACGGCACGAAGTCCTCGAAAAGCGCGTCTTCTCCGCCCTGACGGCGCTCTGCGCCCGTCACCCCGGCAAGCGGATCCTGATCGTCGCCCACTCGCACGTGATCAAGGCAGTGCTGGTAAGTCTGCTTCCGCCGACCGAGTTCCACTACGCCTCGTATCTCGCCAACTGCTCGGCGAACCACCTCGAGTTCAAGGACGGGATCTTCCGCGTCCTCGACTACAACCAAACCACCCAATGACGACAAAGGACGGCCGAAGCCGTCCTTTTTCATATTCATCGACCGAAGACGATGGCTCCTGCCTGGCGATTCAGACGAGGAGCGAATCCTCTTTGCGGATCGCCGGGAACCAGGCGACGGGTGTCGGAAAGGCGGTGCCGTTGGCCGGATTGAACGCCGTCGTGTGGTTCCGCAGGTCCTCCACCAGGAAGTCGCGGATCAGAAAGGAGGTCGTCGTGATGTTCCTCCCGTCGAGGAAGTCGTAATAGGTCTTGTCGAAGATGTAGTCGACCGCGCCGACGGTGTACCACGCGTCCGGATCGACGGTCATCCCGTCGATCGTCAGGAGCCCCATTCCGTACGAATAGCCGACGCCGTCGTCGAACACGACGTCGTCGCTCTTCTCCATCACGCTCTCGTAGAACGCGGTGATCTGCGCGCCGGTCATTTCGCAGGTCTTGATGTAGTTGTCGAACGGATAGATCGTGATCATGTCGCCCATCGTGACGGTTCCCTGTTCCATCGTGACGCGGAACCCCCCCGCGTTGACGGCCCCGATGTCCACGCCCGCATAGTCGCGGATGGCCGAGGCTCCCCACGGAGCGAGAAGCGATGACGAGAACGCGTACTGCGCGGTCGCCAGCGCCTCTCCGACGAATTCGACGTAACCGGGTTCGGTTTCGTACTCCGCGAGGATCGCGTTCGCCTCCGCGCTTTGCGTGAGCCCGGTGTTGCCGATGATCTCGGCGGCCCCGGCGGACACCTGGCCAGCCTGGCGGTCGTAGACCAGCGTGATCTTCGCGATCAGCGAGTTGGGATAGCTCGAAGTCTGAGCGAAGGGCAGGGCGGTCCCGGAGCGGACGATCGACGAGGCGATCGAGGTATGGCTGTGTCCGTTGAAGATCGCGTCGACCTTCCTGTTTCCGGTCAGGTTCGCGATCTCGTTGTTCGTCGCGGAAGAGTATTCGTGGATCGAGGCGACGATGACCCGGCATCCTTCCGTGGTCCGGAGATATTCCGCGTATTCGGCCACGGTATCGGCCGCGTCGAGGAATTCGTAACCGACCACCCGGGACGCGGAGATCGAGTTGATGACGGCGCCGATCACGCCGATGATCCCGACCTTGACGCCGTTCACGTCGACGATCGCGTAGGGCCGCGTCCAGGGCATCGGTTCCCCCGTCTCGACCGAGACGATGTTCGCGGCGAGGAAGGGGAAGTCGGCTTCGCCGTTACTGGTATTCCCGTCGGCGTAGGCGGCGATCTTGTCGATGCCCCAGTCGAACTCGTGGTTTCCGATCGTGAAGGCGTCGAACCCGACGTAATTCATCACTTCGAGGAGCGGGCGTCCGTAATAGTAGTTCGAGAGCGCCGTTCCCTGGAACATGTCGCCGCTCGCGAGCACGATCACGTCGTCCTCGTTTTCCTGTTTGTTCGCCAGCAGGGCGGCGGCCTTCGAGAATGCCTTTGCGTCATAGTTGTAGGAGAGGGACGTATAGTAGGCGCCGCCGTGGACGTCGTTCATCGAGAAGAGTTCGATCGTCTGGTAGCGTTCCGCCGTGGTCGTCGAGACCGTCGATCCGGACGTCGGCGCGGTCGTGGTGGTCGTCTCCGTCGTGGTGGTTCCGGTCGAGGTCGGAACGGTTCCGGTGATCGGAAGCGTCGACGTGGTCGATGTCGGTGCCGACGTCGTCGCGGTCGTGACGGTCGTCGTGGTGGAAATCATCCCGCATCCCGCGGCCGACAGGACCGCGAGGAGCGAAAGGAGCAAAATCAGGATTCGTTTCATGGGTACACTCCCGAAAAAGGCATCATTTTATTATATCCCATCCCGTCGGAAAAGGAAAGACGGCATTTTCGATGAAAAAAAGGGGGGAGGATCGCTCGGGCGATCCTCCCCCGCCGGGAGTCCGGTGCTTACGGCAGATAGTTGAGGTAGTCGGTGATGCCGGTCTTCGTGAGGAAGAGGGCGACGTTGCCGTCCATGTAGTCGGCGGCGTCGAGGGCGTAGAACGGGTCGAGGCCGTCGGCCGCTTCGATCTGCGGGGTGAGCGTGTCGCGCACGATCATCGAGTCGAGGATGATTCCGAGGTCGGTCTCCGACTTGCCGGAAAGACCGGCGATCGAGAAGTCGGCGTCCGTGAAGTCGCCCGTACCGAGGACCGAGACGGCGCGGATGAAGTTGCGCACCTCGACCTTCGTGGTGACGCCGGCGATGCCGTAGTACGAGGATTTCGCCATGTCCGGAGTGGTGATCTCCATGTTCCCCTGAAGCATGTTGTGGATCGTCACGTGGATCGAGGCGGAGACGAGCAGGGCGTCGATCTGCGCTTCGGAGAGCCCGGTGATCGTGCCCGCCGGCATGGCCGCGCCGTAGCCGCCGAGGCCGAGGACGTTGAAGGCCTCGAGGAGGGCGACGAGCTCGTCCTGGACGATCTGGACGGAAGCGACGCCGTCGACCTGGATCGCCGCGCGCATCTGCGTCGGGACCACGAGGTCGGTCGCGCCGGCGACCATCGTCGTCTCGTCGTCGGCGACGGAAAGCATCGCGTCGGAGATCGTCGCCTGGAGCGACGCCGAGGCGAGGAGGTCGTTCATGTCGACGGCATTGGCGAAGAGCGTGCCGATCGAGAAGTCGAGCGAATCGAAGCCGTCGAGGTCGAGCAGGTCGAGGGCGCCGATCAGGGCGACGATCTCGTCCTTGGCGACGTATTCGACGGTGCCGCGCTGGATCCGGATCGGGCTGTTCGCATTCTCGACGTCGACGTCGGGGATGAGGAGCGTGCCGGCGGCGGTGGTGAGGAGCTGGTCGGAGATGGTCGCGTGGATCGAGGCCGAGGCGAGCAGGGTCGCGAGGTTGCCTTCTTCCGTCAGGTTCGAGAGAGTGAATTCGCCCGAGGTGACCGCGGTGACGTCGGTGACATCGAGGACCTCGAGGGCGTCGAACATCGCGCCGATCTCGGCGGCGGTGACGTAGGTGGTCTGGTTCCCGACGGGACCGACGGTGACGACGACGTCCTCGCCGTCCTCGTCCAGGGCCGGGACGATCAGGATCGCGCCGCCGAGGGAAAGGAGCTGGTCGGAGATCGTCGCCTGCATGATCGCGGAGTCGAGCAGGGCCGCGCGGATGTCGGGATCGCTGAAGAAACTGAGCGACACCGTTCCTCCGAAGGCGGTCGGGTCGGTGATCTGGAGGGCGTCGAGCGCGGCGATGACCGCCTCGAGCTCGTCCTGGGAGATGTATTCGGTGGCTTCGATGCCGTCGCCGACGGTGATGCGGACTTCGGTCGTGCCGTCCTCTTCGACGTACGGGACCGTGATCGCGCCGCCGGCGATCGAGAGCAGCTGGGCGGAGATGGTGGCGTGGAGGATGGCCGAATCCAGCAGGATCGGCATCTTCTCGAGCAGGGCGGATGCGTCAAGCGCGTTGAAGTTCGCGAAATCCTCGACGTTGAGCGCATAGACCGCCTTGAGGACATTCCCGAGTTCGGCGACGGAGATGACGACGACGTCCCCGAGGGTTTCGCGGATGGCGTTGCCGTCCTGATCGTAGTAGGGAACGGTCATGACCGATCCAGCCTCGGCGGTCGCCGAGATGATCAGGTCGGACATGGTCGCGTGCAGGATGTCGGATCCGAAGAGGGTCGCGATCTTGGCGTCGTCGAGGACGCCGGGGGTGTCGCCCTCGAGGTTCGCGATGATGCCGGCATCGAATCCCATGTTGTCGAAATCGGAGATGCCGAGGACGCGGAGCGAGGCGAAGACCGCTTTGATCTCGACGGCGGAAACGACCGTGACGGCGACGCCGTCGACCTCGTACGTGGTGGCGTCGAGGACCGTCGACGGGATCACGAGATCCTCGCCGGCGATGTCGGCGATCAGGTTTCCGACGGTGGCGGACAGAATCTGGCTGTCGAGCAGGACGTCGACCTGGGCGTCGCTGAGCGAGAGTACGGCGGCGAAGTCGAAGTTCTCCGGATCGGCGCCGGCGGTCTCGACGAGCAGCTTGAAGGCGTGGACGAGGGCGAGCATCTCGCTCTTGAGGAGGTAGCCGTCGCCGTCGAAGACGGAATCCGGAATGACGAGCGGGTTGTCGCCCGTCGGCAGCTGGGTGGTGACGACGTTGGAGAGGGTCGCGGTGAGGATCGAGGAGCCGAAGATGGCGTCGATGGCGTCGTCGGAGAGGGCGCTTACGACGTCGAGGCCGATGTTCTCGAAGTCGATCGAGCCGGCGACCTCGACGATCGCGTTCAGGGCCGTGAGGAGGTTCCTGAGTTCGCCGTTTTCGACGATGTTGCCTTCGTCGTCGAGCGTGTCGTACCAAACGACGCCGTCGGGGACGATCAGGATCCCGTCGAGGTCCTCGATCCCTGCTTCGCCGGAGAGGACGTAGACGAGAGCGGTCGTGATCAGCTTGGAATCGAGAAGCATCGTCAGGTCGGCGGAACCGACCGCGCCGAGGAGCAGGGCGATGTCGACGTTCTCCATGTTCGTGAGGTCGATGCCGGCCGCGTCGAGGGCGTCGAAGATCGTGCCCGCGACGTTCGCGACGACCGCGAGTTCCCGACGGAGGGCGATCGTCTCGCCCTCGTAGGTGAAGGACATGACCGAGTCGAAGAGGTAGAGCGAGAGCGGCGCCGCCGCCGTCCCCTCGCCGATCACGATCATGTCGCCGATCTGGACGAGCGGATTGGACTCGTAGGCGTCGACGAACTCGACGACGTAGGCGGTCGCTTCCGCGAGACCCGCATCGCCTTCGGCGAGCGGGATCAGCGACTGCGACGCCTCGTAGATCCGGTCGCGGTCCAGGGGCGCCGCAAGCGGCACCGACGGCACCAGTTCGGTCACGCTGCCGACGATCGAGACGACGCCGCCGAGCATGATGAACAGGACGAAGAGCGCGAGCGCGCCGTTGGCGAGCCCGAAGACGCCGCCGAGCAGGCGGTTCTTGGATGAACCGGACTTTTCGTGGATGAAGATCATCCGGACGATCCACATCAGGATCTTCCAGACGATCAGGCCGACGGTGAAGTAGGCGACCGTGTAGCCGATCTTCACCACGAACTGGCCGATGCCCAGAAGCAGAGCCGTCAGTTCGGGTCCTCCCGCGCCGAGGTCGAAATCCCCGGCGAAGAACTGGAGGAGCGGCGTCATCGCCTCCCCGATGCTCGTGTATGAGGACAGCGAGGAATCGATCTGGCCGAGGGCGGTGCCCAGAGCCGGATTCTCGTAGGTCCACAGGAACCCAACGACCGCGTCGAGGGTGAGGAAGAACAAAGCGTAGAAGGCCGCCATCGTGACAAACGAGAAGAGCGACTTCTTGAAGCCTTTGGCCAGTCCGCCGAGCAGACCGAGGCCGAGGATGCCGAAAAACACGATGTTCAGGATCATTGACATGCTGAGGTTATCTGGCATTTCGTGCGACTCCTTCCGCGCGCATGGTGTCGCGCTTATCTTTATTATATAGCATCGATGGGCGATATCAACGGCGCGCGCTCGGTTTTTTCCGGTTTTTTTCCTTGCGCGGACGGACGCATCCCTCTTCATATACGCGAGAGGAATGGCTCCGATTGGCAGAATGAAAAAAAGGGAGGGACCGAAGTCCCTCCTTGAAGCAGTGGCGGATGTTGCGGATCAGTCGACGAAGGCGATGTAGCGCTCGATGCCGGCTTCGGTCATGAACGTGGCCGCGTTGTCGTCTTCGTAGTCCGTGGCGACGATCGTGTAGAGCGGCGGCAGCGGGAAGACGGCGGCGTTCATGTCGCTGACGGCCTGCTCGACCTGCGGCGTGACGATGTTGCGGATGATCATCGAGTCGAACATGATGTCGCGCTTGTTCGCATCCATGGTGACGAACGACGTGAGATCGAACGAGGCGTTCGTGAAGTTGACGCCGACGAGCTGGTTGACGCCGACGATGAAGTACGCGACCTCGGCGGCCTTGGTCAGTCCGACGATGCCGTACAGCGTTTCCTTGGCCTTGTCCGGGACGTCGACCGTCGGGTTGCCGAGAAGCATGTTGTGGACGGTGACGTGAAGCGATCCGGACTCGTAGATGTCCATCTGGGTCGCATAGGAGAGCGAGTTGATCGTGCCGACGTTCATCGCGGAGCCGAACGAGGTGAATCCGAGCTTGTCGAGGCCGTCGAGGAGAGCGAGCAGTTCCGCTTCCTCGATCTGCACGTAGGCGGCGAGGCCGACGGTGATGTCCTGACGGAACACGGTCGGGACGACCAGGTCGCTGGAACCCGCGACCATCGTCGTCTCGTCCTTCGTCGGGGCGGCGAGGAGCGAATCGGAGATCGTCGCCTGCATCGAGGCGGAGGCGAGGAGGACGGCGAAATCGGCGTCGAAGATGTTCTCGAGCGAGATGTCGAGGGCGCCGAAGTCCTTGAGACCCATCGCGTCGAGGGCGTCGAGCAGGTCGCTGATCTCGGCGACGGTGATGAATTCGGTGCCGGAGACGGTCACGCGGATCGCCGCGTCGCCGTTTTCGACGTCGGTGTCGGGGACCAGGAGCGCTCCGCCGGTGTCGTTGAGCAATTGGTCGGAGATCGTCGCGTGCATGATCGCCGAGAGCAGGATCGTCGCCTTCTGGGCGAAGAACCGGTCGGAGGAGATGCCACCGCCGAAGCTGTCGAGGTCGGAGAATCCCATCGCGTCGAGGGCGGTGAAGAGCCTTCCGAGCTCGTCGCGGTCGACATAGTCGACGGTCCCTACGGTCCGGCGGATCCTGTTCGCGTCGGCGTCGCCGGCGATCGTGTAGGCCGGAATCGTGAGGGCGTCGTCGAGGCCGCCGTCGTCCCAGGCGAGGACTTCCGCGGAGATCGTCGCCTGCATCGTCGCGGAGGCGAGGATCGTGGCCGTTTCGGTGAAGAACTTGGAGGTGTCGATCGAAGCCGCGATCGAGAGGTCGCCGTACCCCATCGCGAGCAGGGCGTCGATCAGGTGCTTGAGCTCGCCCTTGGCGATGAAGTCGGTGCCGGTCACGGCGAGTCGGACCGCGTTTGCGGCGATGGCGCCGTCCTGGGTGTAGGCCGGGACGATCAGGATGTCGTCGTCGTCGAGGCCGAGGACCGTCTGGGAGATGGTCGCGTGCATCGACGCCGAGGCGAAGAGGATGTCCTGGTCGGAGGAGTCTTCGACGTTGGCGAGGTTGACCGCGCCCGAGAAGTTGGTGTCGCCGGAGAGTCCGAGGACGCCGAGCGCGTCGAACAGGTGGCCGATCTCGGCCTTGGTGATGTAGTCCGTCTCGAGTCCGAGGGGACCCGCGGAGAGGCGGACGACGACGCCGTCGACGTCGGTCGTCGGCACGAGCATGGTGCTTGAGCCGAGGTTGAACATCTCGAGCGAGATCTTCGCCTGGAGGATCGCCGACCGGAGCACGGAAGCGCGCTGGACTGGATCGTAGAAGGCGGAGATGTTGATGTCGCCGGAGAACTCGGTGAGGACGTCGCCGGAGAAGCCGAGCGTCTCGAGGCCGTCGAACAGGTATCCGAGTTCGTCTTCGACGATGTATTCGGTCGTGAAGCCGACCGCGCCGACGGTCGTGCGGACGTGGGTCGCGGCGACGAGTTCGTCGTAATCTTCGGTCCCGTAGGGGATCGCGAGCGTGGCGGCTCCGAGGTTGGCCAGCTCCGTCGAGATCTTGGCGTGGATGATCGCGGAGGAAAGGACCTGCGGACGCTTGATGTCGTCGAAGAGCGGGGTCAGGTCGAAGTCGCCCGTGAATCCGGCGCCGAGGACGTCGCCCGAGAAGCCCAGCAGTTTCATCGCGTTGAAGAGGTTGTCGAGTTCGCCTTCGACAATGTATTCGGTCGTGAAGCCGACGTCCCCGACCGTCTCGCGCACGGCGCTCGTACCGTCCGCGGCGGTGTAGGGGATCGCGAGGGTGGCGGTGTCGAGGTTGGCCAGTTCGGTCGAGATCTTGGCGTGGATGATCGCGGAGGAAAGCACCTCGGGACGCTTGGCTTCGTCGAAGAGGGCCGTCAGGTCGAAGTCGCCCGTGAATCCGGCGCCAAGGACGTCGCCCGAGAAGCCGAGCAGTTCCATCGCCTCGAAGAGACTGTCGAGTTCGCCTTCGACGATGCATTCGGTCGTGAAGCCGACGTCGCCGACCGTCGCGCGCACGGCGGTGACGCCGTCCGCGGCGGTGTACGGGATCGCGAGGGTCGCGGCGCCGAGGTTGGCCAGCTCGACCGAGATCTTGGCGTGGATGATCGCGGAGGAAAGCACCTCGGGGCGCTTGACCTCGTCGAAGAGCGCCGTCAGGTTGAAGTCGCCGGTGAAGCCTTCGCCGAGGACGTCGCCCGAGAATCCGAGCAGTTCCATCGCTTCGAAGAGATTGTCGAGTTCGCCATCGACGATGTATTCGGTCGTGAAGCCGACGTCGCCGACCGTCGCGCGCACGGCCGTGACGCCGTCCGCGGCGGTATAGGGGATCGCGAGCGTGGCCCCGAGTCCGATCAGTTCCTCGGAGATCTTGGCGTGCACGATGGCGGAGGAGAGCACGGTCGAACGCTCATAGGTCGGGTCGTCGTCGCGGAAGAGGGCGGCGGCGGAGATGTTGCCGTCGAAGCCCTGGATGTCGCCGGTGAAGCCGAGCAGTTCGAGCGCCTCGAACATGCGGGCGAGTTCCGTGGCATCGACGTATTCGGTTTCGTAGCCGACGTCGCCGACGGTCGTGCGGATCTCGGTGATGCCGTCTGCGCCGACGTAGGGGATCGAAAGCGTTTCGGCGCCGAGACCGGTCAGTTCGGAGGAGATGCGGGCGTGAAGCGTCGCGGAAGCGAGGATCTCCGCGCGCGGCACCGTCTCGAAGAGCGACGTCATGCTCACCTCGCCGTCGAAGTTCTGGATGTCGCCGGAGAAGCCGAGTTGCGCGAGACCGACGAAGAGGTTCACGAGCTCGCTCTTGAGGACGTACTCGGTCGCGGTCTCGTCGCTGCCGACGGTCACGCGGATCGCGGTCGTCCCGTCCGCGGCGAGGTAGGGGACGTCGACCACGGCGGCGCCGAGGTTGAAGATCTCCTTCGAGATGCGCGCCTGCAGGATGACGGAGTCGAGGACGTCGTCGCGCTCGGTCTCGTCGAAGAGGGCGGCGAGGTTCAGGGTGCCGTCGAAGTTCTCGATGTTGCCGTCGATGCCGAGGGTGCGGAGACCGACGAAGAAGGCGTCGATCTCGACCTTCTTCACGAATTCGGTGGTGAAGCCCGGATCGCCGACGGTGATACGGACCAAGTCCGCGGGCGTCGAACCGGTCTCGGCGTAGAAGGGCACCTGGACGGTTTCGGGATCGAAGTTGACGAGCGTGTCGGAGATCATCGCGTGCATGATCGCGGACGAGAGGATGACGGTCCGCTTGGCGTCGTCGAAGAACGCCGAGTAGTCGACGTCGCCGGAGAACTGCGAGAGGTCGCCGGAGATGCCGAGTTTCTTGAGCGCGTCGAAGAGGTCCGCGAGTTCGGCCTTGTCGATGAATTCGGTCGCAAGGACGGTGACGCGGATGTCGGTCGCGCCGGTGGCGTCGACGTACGGGACGACGAGCATGTCGATCCCGAGGATCTGCTTGGAGATCGTCGCGTGCATGATCGCGGAATCGAGGAGCACGTCCATCTCGGCGATGATCGTGTCCATGTCGAGGGCGTCGACGGCGTTGAAGTCGCTGACGTTCAGGGCATGGAGGGCGTAGAGGGTGGCGTCGAGTTCGGCGATCGAGACATACTCGACGAGGAGGTCGGTGTAAAGGACGGCGATGCCGTCGACGTCCTGTTCGGGGACGACCACGAGCGCTTCTTCTCCCGGATCGGCGGCGGTGAGGTCGAAGAACATCTTCGAGAACGACGCGTGGATGATGGCCGAGGCGAAGAGCGTGTTGAGTTTCGACTGGTCGAGGGTGGTCGGGTCGATCTCGTCCTCGAGCCGGTCGATGACGGTCGCGTCGAGCGCGACCGAGAAGTCGGTGAAGCCGAGCAGTTCGAGCGAATCGAACATCGCGCCGAGCTCGTCGGCGGAGATCATCGTGACCGGATCGACGGCGCCGATCTGGCGTGTGATCTCGATGGCGGTCTCCCCCGGCAGTCCGTAGTTCATCGTATAGTCGTCGGGAACGACGATCATCTCGGCCTCGATGTCGAGGATCTGCTTGGAGATCGTCGCATGCAGGATCGCCGAGGCGATCAGTTCGTCGAAGTGCGCCATCACGTTCTCGAGCGAGAGCGAGGAGACGTTGTCGAAGTCGGTGATGCCGAGGCTGTTGAGGGCGGAAAGGACGCTCTCGAGCTCGGCGACGGCGATGTATTCGATCGCCGTGAGCGGATCGTCGTAGATGACCGGGAGCCCGTCCCAGTCGGTCTCGGGAACGATCACGAGCGGATCCTCGCCGGGATCGGCGGCGGTCAGATCGTCGAACATGTTGGAGATCGAGGCGTGGATGATCGCGGATCCGAACAGGACGTCGAGTTTCGCGGAATCGAGCGTCGTCGGGTCGCCGTCGACCTGGAGGGTGGAGATGATCGAGGCGTCGAGCGAGACCGAGAAGTCGGTGAAGCCGAGCAGCTCGATCGCGTCGAACATCGCGCTCAATTCGTCGGGGTCGACCAGGTCGACGGGATCGGCGAGCCCGACGGCGCGGACGATCTCGACGTCTTCTTCCGTCGGAAGTCCGTAGTCGCGGGTGTAGTCGGAGGGAACGACGATCATCGCGGCGTCGATGTCGAGGATCTGCTTGGAGATCGTCGCATGGAGGATGGCGGAGGCGATCAGATCGTCGAAGTGCGCCATCACGTTGTCGAGCGAGAGCGAGGAGACGTTGTTGAAGTCGGTGATGCCGAGGCTGTTGAGGGCGGAGAGGACGTTCTCGAGCTCGGCGACGGCGACGTACTCGATCGCCGTCAGCGGATCGTCATAGACGACCGGGACTCCGTCCCAGTCGGTTTCGGGGACGATCACGAGCGGATCCTCGCCGGGATCGGCGGCGGTCAGGTCGTCGAACATGTTGGAGATCGAGGCGTGGATGATGGCGGATCCGAAGAGGACGTCGAGTTTCGCGGGATCGAGCGTCGTCGGGTCGCCTTCGACCTGAAGGGTGGAGATGATCGAGGCGTCGAGCGAGACCGAGAAATCGGTGAAGCCGAGCAGTTCGATCGCGTCGAACATGGCCGTCAGCTCGGATTCGCTGATCAACTCGACGGGGGTGAGGACGCCGACGGTGCGGACGATCTCGACGTCCGCTTCGGTCGGAAGACCGTAATCGAAGGTGTAGGCGTCGGGGACGACGATCATGTCGGCCTCGATGTCGAGGATCTGCTTGGAGATCGTCGCATGCAGGATCGCCGAGACGATGAGGTCTTCGAAATGCGCCATCACGTTGTCGAGCGAGAGCGAGGAGACGTTGTTGAAGTCGGTGATGCCGAGGCTGAAGAGCGCCTTCAGGACGTTCTCGAGTTCCGCCTGGGAGACGTAATCGACGCCGTGATCGAGGTACTTCACGGGGATGCCGTCCCAGTCGGTCTCGGGGACGATCACGAGCGGGTCTTCCCCCGGATCGGCGGCGGTCAGGTCGAGGAGCATCTTCGAGATCGTCGCGCGCAGGATATACGAGGAGAACAGCGTGTCCAGCTTGTCGCCGTCGAGCGTCCCCGGGGTTTCCTCCGATTCGAGGTTCTCGATGATCGAGGCGTCGAAGGCGATGCTTTCGGTCGAGGTGATGCCGAGGATCGTGAGCGAGTCGATGATGTTGATCAGTTCCGACTTGGCGATGTAGGTGGTGGTTCCGGACACGGCCTGGACGTAGAACGCGTCGAGACCGTCGCCGTGGACGGTCGGGATCACGATCGTCGCCTCCTCGCCGACCGGCGGGGTGGCGAGGTCGAGGAGGACGTCGGAGATGGTCGCGTGCAGGACCGCCGAATCGAGCAGGGTTCCGATGTTGTCGAGGATCGGACCGAGGTCGGTGAAGGACATGGTCGCGAAATCGTTGAAACCGAGCGCCTTGAAGGAGCGCAGGATCGCCTTCAGTTCGTCGGTCGAGACGTAGTCGAAGCCGTGGTCGACGAAGGTGACGGGGACACCGTCGACGTCGAAGTCGGGGATCACGACCATCGCCTCCTGGCCGGGTTCGACCTCGATGAGATCGAGCACCATCTTCGAAACGGACGCCCGGAGGATCACCGAGGCGAACATCGTGTCGAGCTTGCCCTCGTCGAGCACCGTGGGATCGGCCTCGGAGGCGAACTTGTCGATGATCGTGGCGTCGAGCGCGAGCGCGTCGAAGTTGGTGATGTCGAGGAGCGTGAGCGCGTCGAAGATCCTGTCGAGTTCGGCGCGGACGATGAACGGCGTGCCGCCGACGGTCAGCTTGACCGCTTCTTCCGGATCGCCGTAGGCGTCCGGGACGACGATCATCCCGCCCTCGAGGTTGATGAGCAGGTCGGAGACGGTCGCATGCAGAATCGCCGAATCGAGCAGAAGGTCGATGTTGTCGATGATCGGGCCGATGTCGTCCATGCTGAAGTTCTCGAAGTCGAGGTCGAGGGCGTAGACGCCCTTGAGGATCGCGGCGAGTTCCCCGGCGTCGATCATGTCGGTGCCGTCGATCGGGTCGTCGTACAGGATCGGGTCGCCGTTGACGTCGAGCGACGGGACGACCACGATCGAGTCCGCGCCGCCGGTCATGTCGAGCAGGACCTTGGCGATCGTGGCGCGGAGGATCGAAGAGGCGAAGAGCGAATCGAGTTTGTCGTCGTCGAGTTCGCCGGGGACGTCGCCCTCGAGGTTGACGAGGATCGCAGCGGAGAATTCGAAGTTCTCGAAGTCGTCGATGCCGAGCGCGAGCACGGCGGCGAAGACGTTTCGGATTTCTTCGGCGGAGATGACTTCGAGCGGGAGTTCGTCGACCAGGATCGACGTGCGGGCGCTGCCGGGGACGACGAGCTGCTCGATTTCCATCGTGTTCACGTAGTTGCCGAGGGTGGCGGTGAGGACCTGGGAGGCGAGGATGACGTCGAGGTCTGCGCCCGTGAGGGTGAAGATCTTGCCGACGTCGAAGCCCATCTCGGCGCAGGCATCGTCGCCCTCGTCGCAGAGGAGCGTCTCGGCGGCGAGCTTGAGGGCGCGGGCGACGGCGATGAATTCTTCCTTGACGATGTAGCCGTTCGCATCCTTGACGGCGTCGGGGACGATCAGCTCGAATCCGCCGGTATCGAGCGCGGCGAGTTGCGCCGACAGCGACGCGACGAGCACCTGCGACTGGAAGAGGGCGTCGATCGTGTCGTCGGTCAACAGCGCGATGTCGGCGATGCCGATGTTCTCGAAGTCGATGCCGGCCGCGACCGCGACGACCGCGTTGATGGCGAGGAGGATGTTGCGGAGTTCGCCGGCGACGACGAGGTTGCCGTCGTCGTCATAGACGTCGTACCAGACGATGTCGGCGGGGACGACGATGAAATCGGCGAGTCCCGGCAGCGCGACGGCGCCCGAAAGGACGTTCACGACCGCGTTGGTGAAGAGTTTGGAATCGAGCAGGAGGGTGAAGTCGACGGCGGCGACGGCACTCAGGATCGCGCTGTAGTTCGCTCCGGCCTCGCCCTGGATGTCGCCCATCGTGAGGCCGGTGTCGAGCACCGCCCCGAGGAAGGCGCCCATCGCGCGGAACTCGTCGGCCCAGACGATGTCGGCGGGAACCGTGATGATGGCGTTGACCTGGTCGCCGGCCATTTCGAGGACCGGTTCGATCGCGACGAGGACGGCGAGGTTGACGAGGTCCGAGTCGGCGAGCGAGTCGAACAGGTCGCGGACCATGTCGCCGTCGACGGTGACCGTGTTCAGGTCGATGTCGTCTTCGAAGTAGCCGGTGGCGTTGACGATGTCGAAGCCGACCGCGGCGATGACGCCGAGCTTGTCGAGTTCGGCCGCCCAGTCGAGGGCGTAGAGTTCTTCCGTCGGCAATTCGAGTTCGATGTCCGAGATGTCGGCGGCGACCTCGATTCCGAGCGGGATGAGGGTGGTGATCAGGTCGGACTGCCCGAGCATGTTGAAGACGGCGGTGACGTCGTCGCTCGTGATCGTGGAGAGATCGCCGGTCTCGACGACCTCCATGCCGAGGGCATAACCGGCGATGCCGGCGAACACCGAGAGTTCGTGGCGGAAGGCGATCCGTTCGGTCTCGGTTTCGGACGTATCGACGTCGATCGACAGGACCGTGTCGAACAGGTGGAAGGTCAGCGGAACGGGGGTGCCGCCGTCGTCGAAGGTGAGCTGCGAGGACAGTTGGACGGCGAGGTTCGCGTCGTAGGCCGCGACCAGTTCGTTCATCATGTCGAGCTGGTCCTGGAGTTCGGGCGGGATCGTCGGCATCGTGAACGCCGTGAGCATCGATTGCGAGGCCTCGTAGACGCTGCTACGCGGGAACTCGAGCTCGACGGTCTCCTCTTCGGTCGGGATCAGGGTCGTCATGCTCTTGACGATGTCGAACAGGCCGGAGAGCGAGACGATCAGGACGAAGACGCCGACGGCGGCTTCGAGGACGCCGAAGACGGCGCCGAGCAAGCGGTTCTTGGAGCGGTACTTGTCGTTCTTGGAGCCGCCCTTCAGGAAAATCGCGAAGAGAATCGCGCAGATGATTTTATAAATGAGCCAGAATATGGTAAAATATAGGACGGCATAGACGATTTTTAGGACGAACGTCCCGATGCCCTCGACGAGGGCGAGAAGATGGGCGTTGGCGAGCAGGTCCGCGTAATCCGTGCCGGCGAAGTGGCCGGCCGCGACCGTGACCGCGCCGCCGATCGAGTTCGCGGTCCCGATCCCCGGGATCATCCCCTCGAGGTACTGCCCGAGCAGGGACCCGATCTGGGGGTTCTCGTAGGACCACAGGAAGTCCGAGACGGGTCCGATCGTGACGAAGAACCCCACGATCAGAAGCAGGTACGTGAGGAACGACCAGATCGACTTCTTGAATCCTTTCAGAAACCCGAACAGGGCGCCTAGTCCGAGCGCACCGTAGATGGCGAGATCGAAATAGGTCTTGAAATCGAGATTGTCAGGCATGGGCACCTCCGGGTACGAAATCATAGATATCAACTTCAATTATATAGCATTCCTCGGAAATCACAACCTCGTCCCCGGCTTTCTTTCGGTTTTTATCTCCATTCCGTATGTTTTCCCGCTCCTTCGCGGCAATTGCCGCGAGGGCGCGCAAAGGTGGGTGAGTCCATGAAACGGATCCTGGCGCTTCTCGTCGCAGCCCTTTCGCTGTCGCTTTTCGGCTGCGCCGGCTTCTACTTCCCCTTCCCCGTCCGCACCACCACCGCGACGACCGCGGCGATCACCGGAGAAGGCACCTTCACCTACCTCGACGGGGACTACTACGCCTACCCGTACTACAGCTCGCCCAACTACCACCTGAACAACGTCGACGCGTACAACGACGTCCTCCTCGCCACCCGCAACCACATCCGTCGGGTCAACGTCCAGGTCCATTCGACCGTCTACCGCATCGGTCAGATCTTCCCCGGCATCACCCAGACGCTCGTCGAGGCGTCCTCCTCCGGATCCGGAGTCGTCTTCCTTGATCGCGATGGCTACTACTACGTTCTGACCAACCATCACGTGATCGACGACCTCGGCTATACCGCCTCGTACGAGATCATCGCCTTCGGCGACGACGAAGCCCAACCGGCCGAACTCGTCTGTCAGGACGCCGATCTCGACCTCGCCGTCCTCCGCTTTGCGAAGCAGAACCGGACGACGGTCGAACTCATCGACTGGACGACGCGGCTGCGCACGCGGCTGACTCCCGGGGAACTCGTGCTCGCCGTCGGAAATCCGCTTTCGGTCGAGAACAACGTCACCTTCGGCGAGTTCATCGCCCTCGAGACGATCGAGAACGCCCCCTACAAGGTGCTCTACCACAGCGCCACGATCCACGAGGGTTCTTCGGGCGGCGCGCTCGTCGACCTCGACGGGAACCTCCTCGGCATCAACGCCTGGGGATCCGAGGATTCGGACGAGGAATCGTTCGCGATCCCGGTCCAGGTCGTCTACGTCTTCCTCGCGAACAACGGCCTGGCCGATTGACCGACATTGAAAAAGGATTCCGGCCGGAATCCTTTTTTTTGTATCGTTTCAGTCGATTCGGATCGCGACTTCCAGGGCGGGGCGCCCTTCGGGACGGATCGTGACGGTCTGTTGCCCGCGGATCCCGGTCGTCTTCACGTAGACGCCGACGGAGCCGCCGAGCAGCGACTGGACCCTCGGTCCGATCACCGCGAGGCCCGGAGTCGTTTCCACCGTGAACGCGTCGAAGGCGTAGGGGAGCTCGTTTCCGCGCTCGTCCGTCATCCGGACCACGATCCGGGTGGCGTCGTAGGTGTCGCCGTGGACCAGGACGGAATCGTCGGCGACGGCCGAGAGGACCATCGACCGGTGCGCGCCCTTCGTGACCGCGACGACCGGCTTGTCGTCCCGATACCCCTCGTAGACGTATTTCGCGCCTTCCTTCCCCCAGTCGCCGATGTACTTGCCGTAAAGGCGTTCGGCCTCGGCGAAGGTGAAGCCCTTGACGGTCATCAGCCAGAGGGCGCGGAGCTTGTCGGAAAGCGGCAGGTCCATGCCGTGCCGGCCGAAGGCGACGAGCACCTTCTTCACCATCCGCGCGGTCCGCTTCGGATAGTCCTCGTTCTTCTCGATCTGGTCGCCGTAGTAGTCGTCGACGACGACCGGGGCGTAGGGAGCGTTCGGATAGTCCTTCCAGGCGGAATAGAAGGTGTCGATGTAGGTGTCGTTCTTGTACACCTTGACGTAGTCGCAGTTCGTGAAGACGACGGTCGGCGGGATCCGCGAGAGGGCGTGGTCGCCCATCGCCATCGTCGAGGCGACGACGAGCATCGGGCGATCCTGCCGCTGCGAGGCGTAGGCCGCCGCGGCGTATTTCGGGAGGCGGAACATGTCCATCACCCCGTGGTAGCAGATCCGGTCGCCGGAACCGAAGTCGACGTGGGTGTTGTAGTCGTTCATGCACCAGCCGATCGCGCCGCAGGCGTCCTCGCGGGCGAAACTGGCGTCGATCACGCGCATGTGCCGGAGCGCGTGCTCGACGCGCTTCGCCTCGTGGTCGTACTTCTTCGTCGGGAAGATGTGGCCGTTGTGCTCGGTGACGAGGTAGGGAACCTCGGCCTTCGCCGCCTTGCGCGGCCTTATCAGGCCGGGGTTGTCGCCGACGTGGCTGAAGTCGTTGTAGGTGTACACGTCCTCGAGCAGCTCGCTGCCCCTGAAGTTGCGGACGCCGCCGGTCTGGCGGGAATCGTCGAGGGCGTGGGCGATCTCGTTGGTCTTCTCGTAGAAGTCGTGGTCGTCGGGGGATTCGTTGATGCGGACGCCCCAGAGCACGATCGACGGATGGTTCGCGTGGGCCCTGATCATCGCCTCCAGGTTCTCGCAGGACAGCTGCTTGAAGTGCTCGTCGCCGATGTACTGCCAGCCGGGGATCTCCTCGAAGACGAGCAGGCCGAGTTCGTCGCAGCGGTCGATGAAGTGGTCGCTCTGCATGTAGTGCGAGGTACGGACGAGATTCACCCCGAGTTCGTTCTTGAGGATTTCGGCGTCCTTCGCCTGGATCCGCTTCGGCATCGCGTAGCCGACGTAGGGATAGCTCTGGTGGCGGTTGAGACCGACGAGCTTGATCTTGCGGTTGTTCAGGACGAAGCCCTCGTGGGTGAACTGGGCGGTGCGGAAGCCGAAGCGCACGACCTCGCGGTCGAACTCGACGCCATCCAGCAGGACGGCGACCTCGATGTCGTAGAGGACCGGCGATTCGAGGTTCCAGCGTTCGACCCCGTGGCACTCGTATTGCACATCGAAGGTCCGGCCGTCGATCTGCGGCACGATGTCGAACCGGAACGCCTCGACGGCGTCGCGACGGATCGAAACGACCGCCGAGAGCGCGCCGGCGGATTCTTCGGAGAGGGTTCCGCGGACGTCGAGGATCATGTCCTCGAGCGCCAGGCTCGGCGCTTCGGAGGTTCGGACGAACAGACGCTCGAGGTGTCGTTTCGGACGCACCTGGAGTTCAACCTCGCGGTAGATCCCGCCGTAGCAGAGGTAGTCGACGACGTTCCCGAAGGGCGGGACGTCCTTGATTTCGCGGGAATCGACCTTGACGAACAGGCGGTTGGTCCCGTCCTTCTTCAAGAGGTCGGTGACGTCGAACGCAAACGGGGTGAAGCCGCCCTCGTGCCTGCCGACGAAGGTGCCGTTCATCCAGACCTCGGCGACGGTCATGACGGCGCCGAAACGGATGAAGGTGCGGTCGCCTTCATCGGTCGCGGGAGTCTCGAAATCGCGCACGTAGGAGGAGACGAACTGGTAGTCGCGCTCGTCGAAGTCGTTCAGCGGCAGTTCCTTCACCGTGTGCGGGATCGACACGGAGGTCATTCCCTCCGGCAGCGCGGCTGCGGTCGGGTAGCCTTCTTCGAAAACGGGTGCGAAGAGCCAGTCGAAGTTCAGGGGAATGTTCTTTCTCATCGTGGGGTCGTCCTTTCCAATGCCTTGAGGTGGTAGACGCGGGAGCCGAAATCGCCCATCAGGCGGACGTCGGCGTTGTAGCCGGAACCGATGAAGCGCTGCTTCGGAACGAAACCGAGGTTTTTCAGGACGTCGCCCCCGACGGTCAGGTCCTCCGTCTCCGCGGGCATCAAGTAGTGGTTCGCGAGGAGATGGAAGAGGACGCCCTTCGCCGGCAGGCGGATCGGCAGCGCGTGCCGTGCGAGGTCGCCGAAGGTGCGCAGGTTGAAATACTGGCGGCGGTTCTCGATCCGGTACTCCGCGTCCTCGGTGAGGCCGGCGACGGGCACGCGTTCGGCCGGTCCGTTCGGCTTCGCGAGCACCTGGTAGAGGCCGACGACGGCTTCGCGGCCGTCCTCCGCGACGCTCATCCAGAGGCAGTCGTTGCCCGTAAAGGGACTCTTCAGGCGGTAGAAGCGCCCGAACTGGAGGAGACGGCGGTGCTCCTTGTAGAAGGCGATCTGACGCCGGATTACGGCGCGGTCGAAGCGCGACAGCTTCGTGAAGTCGAGTTCGTAGCCGAGCAGTCCGAAGATCGCCGTGTTGAACCGGGTTTCGAGCGGCGTCGAGCGGATCGTCTGGGCGTTCGGGACGGCGCTCACATGCGCCCCCATCGTCGACGGCGGATACGCCATCGAGGTGCCGTACTGGATGTAGAGCCGCTCGATCCCGTCGGTGTCGTCGGAGGTCCACGTCTGCGGCATGTACCTTAGCATCCCGAGGTCGAAGCGGTTTCCGCCGGAGGCGCACGATTCGAAGAGGATTCCCGGATAGCGGCTTGTCAGACGCTCGAGGAGTTCGTACAGGCCGAGGACGTAGCGGTGCCAGAACTCGCCCTGGTGCGACGCGTCGAGCCCGCCCGAGAAGACGTCGGAGAGGCTGCGGTTCATGTCCCACTTGCAGTAGGCGACGTTCGCCCCGTCGAAGAGCGCGCACAGCTTCGCGTAGAGGTGGTCGCGGACCTCGGGCCGGGTCAGGTCGAGGACGAGCTGGTGCCGTCCGAGCGAAGCGGGGCGGGCGGGATGGCGGATCGCCCAGTCGGGATGCGCGCGGAAGAGGTCGGAATCGGGACTCACCATCTCCGGCTCGACCCAGATCCCGAAGGACAGGCCGAGGCGGTTGATCCTCTTGGCGAGGCCGGCGACGCCGCCGGGCAGCTTGCGGCGGTCGGCGTCCCAGTCGCCGAGCGAGGTGGTGTCGTCGTCGCGGCGTCCGAACCAGCCGTCGTCGAGCACGAAGAGTTCGACGCCCGCCTTTTTGGCGAGGCGGGCGAGTCTCATGATCCGGCGTTCGTTGAAGTCGAAGAAGGTGGCTTCCCAGTTGTTGGCGAGGATCGGCCGCTCCTTCTTCCGCCAGGCGGGGTTGACGAGATGGTCGTTCACGACCGTATGGAGGTTCTGCGAGAGCCGCGTCATGCCTTCGGCGGAGTAGGTGAGGACGGCCTCCGGCGTCAGAAACGAGGCTCCGGGCTCGAGCCGCCATTCGAAGTCGAAGGAGTTGATCCCGATCATCGTCCGCAGGAGGCCGTGCGGGTTGACCTCGGCGGTCGCCTCGAAGTTTCCGCTGTAGACGAGCGCGAAGCCGTAACAGTCCCCCGCATCCTCGGTCGTGTACGGCCGCTTGACGGCGACGAAGGGATTGTGGTCGGCGGAGGAGACGCCGCGCTTCGAATCGATCTTGACGATGCCGGGGCGGAGCGTCCGGTCGTGGACGTGCCGCTCGCGGATCCAGGCGCCGTCGAGCGTCACGAGCTCGTAGTCGCCGGCGGGGAAGTCGACGCCCGCCGACAGGCACTTCCTGATCGTCGCCGGCTCGCTCGACGCGTTCCGGACGACGATCCGGCGGACGATCGCGTCCGCCTGTTCGAAGACGGCGTAGTAGAGGTCGATCGCCAGTCCCGCGACGGGATCGAAGACCTCGACCCTGAGTGTCGGGATCGGTCCGCGGTCGCCCGCGTCGGTCTCGGGAAGACCCGGGAACGACGGCTTGTCGGCCAGGATCTCGTGACCGACGACCTTGAAGTCGGTGATCCGGGATCCGTCCGAAAGCTGGAAGTGGACCATCGGGTCGCGATAGTCTCCCTTGCCGTAGGAACTGATCTCCAGACGGGCGAGGTTGAGGTTGAAGGAGCGGTCCGCCTCGTCGTAGACGATCTGCGAGCCGACCTCGATCCTGTGCGCGATCTCGAGCGCGGCGGGATCGACGGGATCGGCGAGCCGGGCGCCGTAGTAGACGTGGCCGAGATGCCCCGAGGGCAGGATCCGGCAGACGTATGAGGTATTCGCGGTGAAGAGGTGGAACGTCTTCTTCGCTTCGTCGAAAAGGATCATCGGTCGTGCCTCCCGCCCGCGTCGTCGAAGAGGCTCCGGGCGATCATCGCGGCGGCGTGCGCCGGATCGTACAGGGGACGGATGATGCGGATCGAGGGCGAGACTTTGCGGATGTTTCCGAGGAACAGGTCGCGGTAGATGGTGTCGGCGTTGCCGAGACCGCCGACGACGGTGAGGTCGCAGTCGGTGAAGCCGAGCTTCTCGTAGACCGTCTGGACGAGCAGGCGGATCTCGTCGGCGGCGTCGACGACGATCTTGTAGGCGTACTGGTCGACGGTCGCGAACGCCGTGACGATCGGCGCGAGCTTCGCGACCTCGGTGCGGTTGATCTGGTCGAAGTACTTGACGAGCCTGGCGAAGTCGTGGATGCCGAGCGCGCCCCTGAGGGCTTCGCCGAAGACGGTGTCGGGATGGCGGCCGTCGAGGACGCGGGCGTAGTGCTTGAGCGCCATGAACCCGAGGTCGAAGCCGCTGCCGGCGTCGCCTTCCTTGAAATGGTAGCCGCCGGTGCGCCAGCTTCTGCCTTCCTTCATGCCGAAGCAGACAGATCCGGTACCGATAATGAGGGCCATCCCCTCGAGCGTGCCGTTGCCGCTCGCGAGGGCGTTGACGACGTCGTTCTCGGCGCCGAGGACGGCGTCCCCGGGAACGAACGGAAGGGTCTTGAGGGAAGCGACGTAGCGGGTTCTGTCGTGCTCGCCGGCGATGCCGCCGAGTCCGGCGAAGACGGCCGAAAGCGGACGCTTGACCGGGAGCGCTTCATAGGTCGTCATCAGGCTCGTGAGCGACGTCTCGAGCGGTACGGTGTCGATCGACGAGGCAGGTCCGAAGGCCTGCGCCACGATCGCGCCGTGTTCGTCCATGAGGCAGGCATGCGTCTTCGTGCCGCCGCCGTCGAATCCGAGGAAATGTCTGGTTTCCATCTGGAGCACCCCTTCATAAAAGATGACACCTCTCACGGGCATCATCGCGATATGGATAATCCGCTTTCTTCCGGGTTCGTCACCGGGTCTCGGTGGCGATCACGTAGTGCTTGAAGTAGGGAACGACGATGAAGAGCGCGAGCAGGGCGCCGTAGACGATCTGAAGGCCGACCGCGAGGGCGATCAGCCAGACCTCGGAGTACGCCGTGCCGGCGACGATGTTGTCGACGAGGACGCCCGAGAGGAACGCCGGGGAGATGATCAGATAATACTGGAAACGAAGCGGGATGATGCCGTTGCTGTAGAGGATCGCCGTCAGCGAGAAGATCACGATGTAGCCGATGTAGGAAAGCGACAGGATCGCCGAGGTCTTGCTGATGATGGAGAGAGAGAGTCCGATCAGGATGTGCAGCGCCATGCCGAGCGAATAGGCGAGGAACAGGAGGCCGAAGTTGATGTCGTAGCGGGCGAAGGCCAGGGCGGCGATGAAGAAGACGATCGGAATCGTCATCACGACGAAGGCCGAGACGATCTTCGAGAAGACGAGGTAGGCGGACTTGAGCGGCGAGAACACGAAGGGCAGCAGCGTGCCCTCCTCGCGGTCGATGAAGAGCGAGATCGAGAAGACGACGACCGGAAGGATGAAGATGCTGACATAGATGAAGTTCGTCGGATCGATCATCGGAAACAGCGCGATCGCGAACGAAAAGACGAGCGACAGGATCGCGATGAAGAGAATGATCCGATAGCTCCACAGTCTCTTCAGGTCGCTCAGCACGAGATTGATGAATGTCTTCGTCATGAAAGGTCCTCCCCGGTTTCGATGCGGTAGATCTCCGCGCCCGACATGGTACGCGTTTCAAGCGATTCGACGTCCTTGCCTTTCAAGAATGTCGCGAAATCCGATCCTCCGACCATCGCGGCAGGGAATCGTGCCTGCCTCGAGAAGCCGCGGTCGCGATACCCGACGACGATCACGCGGTCGCCGTAGCGGGCATTCAGTTCCGCGGCGGGGACCGTCTTGACGGTACCCGAACGGCCGATGAAGGCGATCCGATCGGCGACACCCATCAACGATTCGAAATCGGTGCCATATAGTATTATTGTAATTCCATTACCTCTTCTTTTCAACAACATTTGGCAAATGCGCTTGCGTTCCGGATCGCCGATGCCTTCGAACGGTTCTTCGACGACGAGCGGATCGGATCCGGACGCGATCGTAGCCGCCGTTCGGACGAAACGTCTCATGGCGTCGGGCAGCCGGTCGATGCGGATGTCGCCGACGTCCGCAAGTCCGAGTTCATCGACGAGGTCGTCTTCGCCGTTCACGGGACGCTCTCCGACCCGCTTCAGGTTCCAGCGTAGGGTGCGTTCCTCGCGGAGCGGAACTCTCGAGTTCTCCTCGGGATCGGTCTCTCTGGCGAATAGCCACGCTCCGAGGGAAGCCAATGAATCCGGACGGCGACGGCCCGCCGGAATCCTTCGCGTGAGAGTCCGTGCGAGATCCAGAGGCCCGAAAATCGCGAGGATCTCGCCCTTGAAGTATTCGATCTCCATCGTCGGGCGATGGTCATCGGAATCGGCGACGATCCTCGCCGTTTCACGGTCGCAGGGACGATGATCTGTCTTCAAATCCACAAATGCGGCATTCATGACCGCGTCCGCGAGGACCGCGGGATCGATCCAACCCCGATCGTTGCGACCGACTTCGTCGATCCGGTACAGAACCATTCTGGCGAGATTGGCGAAAAGTGCCGTCCTTTCCGGATTCTCGCCGAGCGCGTCGAGGGTTACGGTAGATTCGACGACAAATGCCTCGATCGGGGATCGATCGATGATATGCACGATTTCGCTTCGGTCCGCGATCCGTTCGTCATCGATCCTCGCATAGAGGTCTAGATAGCGTCGGTCTCGCTCCCAAAGGCGGTGCATCGTCGAGATCATGAGCTTCAGCGTGATGCGGACGCTCTCTTTCTCGAGGATCGTCGCGCGGTCGGCGGCGAGTTCTTCCGCATGTCTTGCGAAAAGCGTCTCCAGAAGCGCGATGAACAGGTCCATTTTCTCTGAAAAACGGTAGTAGAAACTGCCTTTGTTGAAGGCGGATCGCTTCAGGATCTCGTTCAGGGAGGCCGCTTCGTACCCTTTGGACGAGAATTCTCCGAGAGTCTCTTCCAGAAGCCGGGGATTGTTTTGAAGAAAATACGAGCGGTCGATCGGTGTGTTCTTCATGTAAATAACCTCGATTATACCATCTGGTCTATACCATCTGGTATAATCATAGGCGATCGGTTTGAAAATGTCAATAGATCATCGATTAAAGGCCGCTTTTGGCGCCGGAATCGAGAATAATGAAAGAGCGCCATCCGAAGATGACGCTCGATAGCGTTATTTGAACCTTTTTCCGAACCTTTGCGCGAGGAAGGTCCGTAGTGCACCGTACTGCATCGGATTCTCAAACGACTTGAGGTCGACGATGTATGTCCTTCGTTCGTTGTCGTAGATGACCATGAACTCCCTGCCGGTCGCGATTCGGACGATCTCATCGTACTTGAGCGTCCTCGACTTCGGGCCCCGCATCTCCGGTTCGACGTTTTCTGGATGGACGAAACGGCCGTCGATTTCGATGCCCTCGTCGCCGAAGAGATATGTTCGGATGATCGGATGTTCCGCGATCGGGCTCTTCTTCAGCGCCTTGTTGCGGGTCGTGATCTGGATCACGTATGTCAGGATCGCGTAGGCGACGATCATGCCGAGGATCAGCACCGCCGTCTCCCACTCGCCGACCGAGAAGGAATAACCGGCCGCGACGGCGGCGCCGACGGCGATGATCGAGAAGTTCTTCTTGAAGAAGTTCGCGAGATAATATCGATTGAATCGGATGATCGTATCGCGGTCGTAAAGCGTCTCGTTGTAGGTTCTCATGAACGATACTCCGTTTCCCGGGCGAAGAGCGAGAACGTCATCGGATAGACGCCGATGGCGATGAAGACCATCGCGAAGTAGCGCAGCCCGTCGAGGAGGACGGCGAGCGCCGCGAGCAGCTTCTGACCCTCAAGCAACTCCGTACCGTCGACGATGAACCCGAAGATCGCCTTCAATCCGAGGCGGATTCCCATCACGATCGCGACGCCCAAGGCGAAGCGGATCAGGTTGCGCCAGAGGATCCGGTGGTTCTTGAAATCGACCTTCTTCGCTTCGAACCGGACGCCGAGGACGAATCCGAGCATCGCGCCGATCATCTTGAAGGTGCCTTCCATCTTATCGTAGAGGTTGGCGGCGTCGGTCAGTCCGCCGGCCGCTTCGATCGTCGCGAAGCGCCAGACGAAGACGCCGACCGCCAGGATCACGCCGCCGATCGCGATCGCGTCGTAGAGCCGTCGCGTCGCGGCGCTGTATTTCGAGAAGACGACCTGGAGTCCGACCGCGAGGAAGATGCCGAGCGCGGCGCCGACAACGACGTCCGAAAGATAGTGGGCTCCGAGGTACATCCGGCTGACGGCGACAAGGACGATGACGACCGTCGAGGCGATCGTGAGCCAACGCTTCTTCAGCCACGCCGAGAGGCTGCCGAAGACGGTCGCCGCCCCCTGCGTGTGACCGGAGGGGAAAGCATAGCCGGTGGCCGTGTCGGGGCGGATGTTCTCGACGCCGACGGGGTCGGCGACGAACGGACGGGGCCGCTGGACGATCGTCTTGATCGTGCTGTTCAGGAACAGCGAGATGAAGACGGTGACGCCGACATACTCGCCGACCTTCTTGTCGTGGCACCAGTACAGGTACCCGAGCACGCCGATGATGATCAGTTCCTCGCCGAACATCGTGAAGAATTGGAACACCGCGTCGAGGAAGCCGTTGCTGAAACTTTGCATCCAGCGGATCAGGTCCAGTTCAAATTCCATCGTTTCCACGCTCCTTATCGTATACGTGACGCGCGATCGCCGCGGCGACGCCGTCATGACGGTTGGACAGGGTGATGAAGCGGGCCGCCGCCTTGACGCCTGGCTTGGCGTTGTCCATCGCAATGCCGATGCCGGCGGCCCTGATCATCGCGATGTCGTTTTCCTCGTCCCCGATCGCAATGACGTCCTCGCGGGGAATTCTGAGCGTTCGGTACAGGTTTTCGAGCGCCGCGCCCTTCGTTCCTTCCGGATGGACGAACTCGAGCAGGCGATCCCATGATTTGAAGACAGAGTAGCGTTCCGTGATCGCCTTCGGCAGCGTGCGCCGGAGTTCGTCGAGCCGTTCGGCATCGTCGAGGACGAGAATCTTGTAGACGGCGTCGTCGCGGTCATAGGTCTCCATGTGGATGCGCATGACCGGCTTTCGTTCATCCGGAGACGCCTCAAGATGCTGGACGATGTCGTGGGACAGGTAGATGCGGTTCTCGGCGTAGACGTGCAGCTTGAATCCCCGCGGCACCAGTTCAGCTGCGATCGCGCGGACATCCTCCTTGTGGAGCATGCGCTTCATCATCACCGCAAACGGATGAGTCCGAACGGTCAGGACGCCGTTGAAGGCGATGAAGAAGGCCCGATCGGACTCCATCAGGGCGAGTGGCGCGACGATCTTCACGATCTCCGCATAGGTCCGCCCCGAGGCGATGACCACGACATGACTGTCGGCCTTGAGCCGCTCGATTGCCACCCGCGTGGTCTCGGTGATGCGACCGTATTCGTTCAGCAGCGTTCCGTCGATGTCGAGACAGACGATCTTCGGCATGGTTCTCCTCCGCGAGCGCTACGCGCTTAATACCATTGTATCATCACCGACGCGATTTGACGATGGAAAACCGCCATTCGCAAGGCGGATGGCGGTCGGATTCAGCGGGAATGGGTCGGTGTCGGATAGAGGCGCTTGAACTCCTCCATCTTTTCGGCGACGATCGTTTCGACCCGCTTCGCGAGTTCGACGGTGTCGATGCCCTCGTATTCGGCCGGCGTGATCCGCGGAAAGACATGGAGGCGCACGTTGCAAGGGAGGATGCGCCCCTTGCGATTGATCTCGTGCATGTCGTAGACCGCCACCGGGATGATGTCGGCCCCGGCCTTCGTCGCCAGCTTGAACGATCCTGGCTTGAAGGCGATGATGTCGTTCGAATAGGTGCGGCGCCCCTCCGGATAGATCCCGAAGGGCTGTCCCCCCTTGACGCGCTTGATTCCCTCGAGGATCGACTGCATCGCCGTTCGATCGGCATTCGGCGAGATCGGGATGCATCCGATCGAGGCGAGCATGTCACCGACGAGGAATTGCTTGAAGAGGACCTCCTTGGAGATGAATGCCACCGGATGGCGCCGGAAGACGAGCTTCAGGTACATCGGATCCGAAGCCTCGATGTGATTGGAATAGATCACGAAGTTTTCGTCGTGCGGAAGGTTCTCGAGTCCCGTCGCGATCAGCCGCACCCGGAGGATGACGACGTAGTAGTAGTGGACGAACGCGAGCAAGAGACGATGCTTGAACATGCTCGTATGGTCGAGCTTGAGGACGACCATGACGAAGATCAGGAACCCGAGGAGGATCGCGAGCCAGGCGACGAGCGCCCCGAGGAAGACGCCCGTGACGGCGAGGACGCCGAGGAATCCGGCGGGAACGGCGCCGAAGACGGCGTAGAGGACGGCGACGGCGGCCGACAGGATCAGATGCAGGATCGGCAGCATGTCACTTCCTCCTTTCGTAGACGGCGAAGCGGAGTCCTTCTTCTTCTCTTTGGGACGAAAGCGCGAAGCCGTCGAGCGAAAAGAAGTCGAGTCTCACGTCGCCCTCGTGGGCGTGCTCGACATGAGTGACGTAGAGGCGGTCGGCGTACGGCCACGCCGCTTCGAAGACCGCCTTCCCGCCGATCACGAAGACCTCGTCGGGATGGAAAGAGGCGAGGAACGCCTCGAGGTCGGCGACGACCTCGACGTCGGTCCGGGCGAGCGTGCCGCGGGTGGCGACGAGGTTGTCCCTTCCGGGGAGCGGCTTGCCGAGGCGGGCCAGGATCGACTCGAAGGTGCGACGCCCCATCAGGACGCGGTGCCCGAGGGTCGTCTGCTTGAAATAACGCAGGTCGGCGGGATAGTTCCAGGGAAGGTCGTTGCCCTTCCCGATGGTCTTGTTCGGATCGATCGCGAAGATCAGGCTGATCATCAGACCGCCACCTTTCCCTTGATCGCCGGATGCGGGTCGTAGCCGACGAGCTCGACGTCCTCGTAGACGAAGTCGGCGATGTCGGCGACCTTGCGCCGGAAGACGACGCGCGGCAGCGGCCGCGGCTCCCGCGCGAGCTGCGCGTTCACCTGGTTGAGATGGTTCGCATAGATGTGGCAGTCGCCGAAGGTATGGACGAAAGTGCCCGGCTTCAGGCCGCAGACCTCGGCGACCATGAGGGTCAGGAGGGCGTAGGAAGCGATGTTGAAGGGGACGCCGAGGAAGGCGTCGGCGCTCCGCTGGTAGAGCTGGCAGGAAAGTTTCCCGTCGGCGACGTTGAACTGGAAGAGCGTATGGCACGGCGGGAGCGCCATGTCCTCGACTTCGGCCGGATTCCATGCGGAGACGATCAGACGCCGGCTGTCGGGGTTTCGCCTGATCTCGTCGATGACGTTTCTGAGCTGGTCGATCGGGCCGCGTGCGCCCGGCCAGGCGCGCCACTGCCGGCCGTAGACGGGACCGAGGTCGCCGTGCTTCCTCGCGAACGCGTCGTCAGTCTTGATCCGCGCGACGAATCCATCGAGCGATTCGCCCTGGTAGTCGGCGGAGTTCCGATAGGTCTCGTAGGGCCATTCGTTCCAGATCCGGACGTCGTGGTCGACGAGGTACTTGATGTTGGTGTCGCCCTTGATGAACCAGAGCAGTTCGTGCACGATCGACTTCATGTGCACCTTCTTGGTGGTGAGGAGCGGAAAGCCTTCCGCGAGGTCGAAACGCATCTGGTACCCGAAGGCCGAGATCGTTCCGGTATGGGTCCGGTCGTCCTTCCGGACGCCGTGGTCGAGGATGTGTCTAAGGAACTCCAGGTACTGTCTCATCGCGGATCACCCAAGTGAATTATAGCATCATCGCATCGCAAAAAAAAGAAAAAAGATATGCTTTCACATATCTTAATCCCGGCTCGGACTGATGAAGGAGATCTTCTCGACGATGATTTCCGGATAGCTGAACGTCTTCTTGTTCTCCATCACGTATTCCTTTTGGGCGAGCCGCGCCTTGACGCCGATCACGGACCCCTTCTTGCAGTAGTCGACGGTCGCCTCGGCGACTCCCGACCAGAGCGTGCAGTTGAAGAAGTCGGTCTCGTACTCGTTCGTCTCGCCGCTCTTGAAGCCGCGCTGGACGGCGATGCGGATCGTCGCGACGCTTCTTCCCTCCTCCGACTTGCGGAGTTCGGGATCGTGGGTCAGACGACCCACGAGGATGACCTGGTTCAACATGTCTTGTCCCCCTTTCGGTACGACGCCATTCTACCATCGCCTTGGGAGACTGTCGAATCGCGGATCCGTGCGAAAAAGCGGCGAAAGGAGGCGAGGTTTCGCAACGAGCGGGGAAAATCCGGTCGTCCCGACGCCCGCCAACGACGCGGGCGGACGCGTTTGCGAAACCCAAGCAGGATCCGCAAATCGAAAAAAAAGGACGCCTGGTCCTCAGGCGTCCGGTTCGGAATCGGGATCGGCGGCGCCGATCTCGAAATAGGGCCTCTTCTCGAGCCGCATCGCGTTCGCCGCGAGCATCGAGGGGAAGGCCGCGACCGCCTTGTTCAAGGCGGCGGCGGTGGCGTTGTAGAGACGGCGGGCGTTCGCGAGCTGCTCCTCGGTGAGGGGAAGCGCACCCTCGAGGTCGGCGACGAGCCGGTCCGCGGATGCGCCGCGGCGGGCGATTTCGGCGACGAGGTCGCGCGCACATGCGTCGATCTCCCCGGCGAACGACGCCTTGTCGGCGATCGAGGCGTTCGCGGGCACGCCGTTCTGCCAGCGGAGACTGGCGAAACGACCGCGCTCGACGCCCGCTTCGGGAAAGACCGTCTCGTCGAGCTTCGCGATCGTCGCGAACCGCTGCGTCAGGGCATGGTCGACGGCCGCCTCGGCCTCGAGGACGGCGCGTGCACGCTTGCGCAGACTCTGGCTGGTGATGATTCCCCAGACGACGACGGCGACGGCGAGGAAGGCCGCGCCCAGACCGACGTAGGAACCGGTGCTCATCAGGGTGATCATGGCGTCACCTCCGGCAGTGCTCAGCGGAACAGGATGCAGGCCTTGACGGCCTTCTGCCATCCCGCGTACAGCTTCTTGCGCAGTTCGGGGGCGATCACGGGCTTGTAGACCTTGTCGACGCCCCACATCGCCTTGATCTCGGTCATCGTCCAGAAGCCGACGGCGAGACCGGCGAGATAGCACGCACCGAGCGCTGTCGTCTCGCTCGTCACGGGCTTGTCGATGTAGAGATCGAGGATGTCGCTTTGGAACTGCATGAGGAAGTCGTTGTTCGAGGCGCCGCCGTCGACGCGCAGGCGCGTCAGCCGGATCTTCGACTCGTCCTCCATCACGTCTAGGACGTCCTTGGTCTGGTAGGCGATCGCCTCGAGCGTCGCCCGCACGATGTGCTGGCGCTTCGTGCCGCGGGTGATCCCGAAGATCGCGCCCTTGGCGTCCATCTCCCAGTATGGGGTGCCGAGGCCGACGAAGGCGGGGACGAAATAGACGCCGAGGTTGTCCTCGACCTCCTTCGCGTACGCCTCGGTCTCGGACGACTTGGCGATCACGCGGAGACCGTCGCGGAGCCACTGGACGGCGGAGCCGCCGACGAAGATCGAGCCTTCGAGGGCGTAGGTGATCTCGCCGTCCAGACCCCAGGCGATCGTCGTCAAAAGCCCCTTGGCGGAGCGGATCGGCTTCTTGCCGGTGTTCATCAGGATGAAGCATCCGGTGCCGTAGGTGTTCTTGACGTCGCCGGGGGAGAAGCAGGTCTGGCCGAAGAGGGCGGCCTGCTGGTCACCGGCGATGCCGGCGATCGGGACCTCGAAGCCGTAGAAGGCGTTCTTCGCGGTGAGGCCGTAGATCTTCGAGGAGTCGTGGACCTCGGGAAGCATCGAGGCAGGCACGCCGAAGAGGGTCAGGAGTTCGGGATCCCAGCGCTTCTCGAAGATGTCGAAGAGGAGCGTGCGGGAGGCGTTCGAATAGTCGGTCACGTGCTTCTTGCCGTTGGTGAGGTTCCAGATGATCCAGGTGTCGATCGTCCCGAAGAGGAGTTCGCCGCGGTCGGCGGCTTCGCGCGCTCCCTTGACGTTGTCGAGGATCCACTTCACCTTCGTGCCTGAGAAGTAGGGATCGATCAGAAGCCCCGTCTTCTGCCGGACGAGCTCTTCCTTCCCCGCCTTGCGGAGCTCCTCGCAGATCCGGGCGGTCTGCTTGGACTGCCACACGATCGCCTGGTAGACGGGCTTGCCGGTCTTTTTGTTCCAGACGACGGTGGTCTCGCGCTGGTTGGTGATGCCGATGCCGGCGATCTGGTTGGGGGAGAGCTTCGCCTTCATCAGGCACTCGCTGATGCAGACGGAGACCGATCCCCAGATCTCGCTCGGATCGTGCAGGACGTAGCCGGGTTCGGGGAAGTACTGCGTGAACTCGTGCTGGCTCATGCAGGCGATCCTTCCCGTCTTGTCGAAGATGATCGCCCGCGAGGACGTGGTCCCCTGGTCGATGGCGAGTATGTATTTGTCCAAGTCGGTCACCTCTCGGCTTAATTATATCAAATCGGCTTGGATATTCATCCTCGAAATGATATAATGGTGCCAAGATCGATTCATTAAAAATGAGAGGTGCGAAGGATGGAGAAACTGATCGTCAAGAATTCCGTTGGAAACGACATCCACGTCTATCTGTACGACGGCGCCACCGCCCCGGTGAAGGGCGTCGTCCATTTGATCCACGGCGTCAGCGAGCACATCGCCCGCTACGGCCTGTTCGCCGAGTTCCTGAACAGGAACGGCTACGTCGCCGTCGGCTGCGACTTCCTCGGCCACGGCCTGTCGACCGACACGAACGCCTACGTCCACTACGCCGACAGGGACGGGGACAGGATCGCCTACGAGTCGATCACCCTCGTCCAGGACTTCATCAAGCAGCGGTATCCCGACCTGCCCGTCTTCGTCCTCGGCCACAGCATGGGCTCCTTCCTCGCCCGCCTCGCGCTTCTGAGAAAGCCCGACTTCTACAAGAAGGCGGTGCTCACGGGAACCGCGATGATGCCGCTCGGGCTGATCCGCTTCGGGATCCTCCTATCGACGGTGATCAAGGCGCTCCGGGGGCCGAAGTACGTCTCGCCGCTCCTCCAGAAGATGGGGATCGACGCCTATCCGGCGAAGATGCGCAAGGACGGCATCATCGGCGACCGCGACGTCGAGTGGCTCTCCAAGGACGTCGAGATCCAGAACTACTACGAGAAGTCGCCGATGTGCGGCCAGCCGGCGACGGTTTCCGCGAACAAGGACCTCTTCAAGTGGCTCGTCGTGATCAACGATCCGAAGCAGATCGCGACCGGAAGGAAGGACACCCCCCTCCTCTTCGCCTCCGGGAAGAACGACCCGCTCTCCGAGTACGGGAAGACCGTCCTGGAACTCGCCGCGGTTTACCGGAAGCTCGGCTATGTCGACGTGACCGACAAACTCTACGAGGACGACCGCCACGAGATCCTGAACGAACTCGACAAGGAGACCGTCTACCGGGACATCCTCACGTTCCTGGAAAAATAGTCCATGAACCGATTCGGAGCCTCCATGAGGCTCCTTTTTTTGAATCGGACGAAACGCCTCCCAGCGACCGATGCCGGCCGACGCCATTCCGGCTCTTCCCGAATTCGAGTTGTACATTTTTTACGATTGCACTTGTCAAAGAACGGAATGGGTGCTATGATATTATCGATATTCAATAATTCGAGGTGATTACATGACGCGTTTCCTGCTTGCCGCGCTGACATCGACGCTTGCAGTTCTGTGCATCGCGGCGCTTCAACCGGTCCATGTGCCCTACGGGATGCAAATCGACCCCAGTGCCGAACAAATCGCCTACTCCGTCGACCAATCGCCGACATACCGTTGGAACGACTGGACCTGCATCACCATCTACGATGGCGATCTGTCGTTCGTTTCCTCGCTCGCGGCGGCGCCATTCATCTACAGCGACCTGCATTATCTCCTGACCGGCGCCAGCACGTACGAGTTCGACGACGACGTCGAATCGGACGCGACGTTCATGGGCGACCTGTTCCTCGATCCGGACGGACACCGCATCGCGATCGTCACCGTGACGCTTCCGTATTCGTTCTACGTGAGCGACACGAACCAGCATGACGAAACCGTCCAGCATCTGGTCTTCAGCGCTTCTCCGGGATACGTCGTCACGACCTCGTCGCTGACCTCGCTGCTCGTCTTTTCCGACGGCGAGACGTTCCGGAACGGAGTCTACTCCGTCACGGAACCCAATGCCTATGTCACGCTGCCGGAGAACACGTTCACCCAATACTTCAAGCGTCCGCTCCTGCAATACTCGCTGATGGTCGAATACGTCGCCACCGCCGAGAGCGATCCGGATTTCTTCGAGTTCTCCGTCGATCTCGTCGAAGCGCGCAAGGAAACCGCATCGATCATGCTCGGATTCAACCGATTCAACGCCCCGAATACGTATTATCGCGGTTCGTCGCTCATCGGCACCGCAGAGGAGGAGTAGCATGACCGCATTCGCATCGATCCTCATGGTTGTCCTGATCGCGCTCGCGATCGCATTGATCGCCGGCATCATCTACATGCTCACGCGTCTGAACCGCGTCGATTTCGACGCCAGCGTCCGCCTGCTCAAGCGCGCCTACCTGGTTGCGGTCGTCCTGATCGTCGGTTCGAGCGTCATCGGCATCATCGCGGCCCTCCCCGCCATCACGATGTCGGAACTCTTCCTGATCGCGGTCGTCAAGACGGTAATCTATGTCGTCTTGCTCCTGAGGGTGCACTTCGACGTCAAGGCCTTGATCGACAATCTGGAGCGCAAGGCGGTCTTCGTGGCTGAAAACGTCGAACGCATCGATCGGATGGGACGCTCGTTCGTGTATCTGGTCCTGGTCGAGGTCGCAGCCGGACTGGTCATCCAGGGATTCGGCTTCCTCACGGGAACGTTGACCGAGTTCAACCTGTACCTGAACGCTCCGATCCTCCTCTATCTCGGCTTCGGACTGATGCTGATCGTCGTCGCGAAGGTCCTGAAGCTGGCGATCGAAATCCATGAGGAGAATCGACTCACGATATGATCGTCGTCGAACTCGACCGCATCCTCCGCGAACGCCGGATGACGGCCTCCGAACTATGCGCGATCATCGGCCTGACGGAAGCGAATCTGTCGATCCTCAGGAGCGGGAAGGCGCGCGCGATCCGCTTCACGACGCTCGACGCGATCTGCAGAGCCTTGTCCGTGACGCCGGGCGACATCCTCGGATGGAAGGAGGGCATTCAGCATGATGACGTGGAGTAGCGCCTTGCTCGTGCCCATGGCCTTGGTTCTGGTCTGCCTGATCTCGGTCGCCGCCGCCAGACGTCGCGATGCATGCCGGCGTACGGCGACGATCGGCCTGATCCTGATGATCGGGACGATCGCGACCATCGCCGTCCTCGCTTCCGTCGGCGCCGGTCAGGATCAGGCCGACGACTTTCTGGCCGTCGACCTCGACGTCGAGACGGCATTCCCGCTTGTCCTCGATTCGAACTACGGTCATCCCCGTCTCCTCGACGATGAGGGAAACGAGGTGCGGTATCTGATGGCGGATGGATCGATCTCGACGGCGTCGTCCTATCATCCGGTCTACCTCCGGCATTTCGAGGCTTTCGACGTCGTCGTGTTCTCCGTCAATCCCGTCGTCGGAATCACGGGCGATCGCTACGTCTTTCCGGATTACCGATACGAAGATTCGATGGAAGACCGGCTCTATGTGATCGTGCACGAGAATGGCTGGATGATCCCGGTGTCGTCCTATGATCTCATCGGTTCCGCCGTCGATCTGGCCAGTTTCCACCAATCCGGCGACGACAACTTCTCATTCGTTCTGTATCAACGTCACGCCCGATCCATCGCCGCCGTCGCGATCGTTGAAAGCGCGCGATACGATGAGGTCATGCCGGAGCAGATCCCCCCCCATCTCCGCCATCGCGAATTGATCGTCACCGACATCCACTTCTACACGTCGGGAGATCCTTCCGAGATTACCCGTTTCGCGGTGGGATCGAATGCTTCCCTTTGGGCGGACAGTTATGGGGAAGTCCGTGCGTTCTGGTTCGTCGACTCCGTATTGGGAATCGATGTCATGCCCGTGACTTCATCGCTATTCGTCGATACGCTCGTCTCCAGCGGATATGTCGTCGAAAGGAACGAAGACGTCTATTACGTCGGGCGCTCGGTCGATGCCCTCGGCTATTCGCTCTATCGAATCGAATCGGCATCCTCGGTTTCCGAAGTCCACAGATATCCCGGTACGGCGATCCCCGACTTGGCAGAATGGATGGATGCCATCCCCGAATGATGGCGCATCATGCCTGCAAACGAAAGACCGAACCGGAAGGAGTCCAGGGGGATCCGACCGGTTCGGTCTTTCTCTTCAGGCTTGTTCGATCAGCCCCGCGTCATCGCTATGGGCGTCGTTCACCCGCGTCGAGACCGGATGCAGGTCCATCGCCCCGGGGTCGAACGGGATCAGCAGCTTCGCGAGTTCCTCGACGCGTTCGTTCCCGCGGTCGAGCCAGATCTTCTCCTGTTCGCGCGTGAGGATCGCCGGCATGCGCTCGTGGACCGGTCGCGTGAGTTCGTTCGCGGCGGTCGTGACGATCGCGCAGGTATGCAGCTTCGTTCCGTCGGCACGCGTCCAGGTGCTGTAGAGTCCGGCCATCGCGAAGAGCGCGACGTCCTTCAGAAAGATCCGGTAGGGGATCTTCGACGTCCCTTCCTTCTTCCATTCGTAGTAGCCGTCCGCGAGCACGACGCAGCGCTTCGTCTTCATCGACTGCGCGTACGCCGGCCGTTCGAGGATCGTCTCGGCGCGCGCGTTGATCATCGCATAGGCGCTCTTCTCGTCCTTGGCGAACCACGGGACGAAACCCCATCGGAGCGTTCCGAGGCGGTACCTCTCGCCGTCGCCGACGACGGCTGCGACCGGCTGTCCCGGGGCGACGTTATACCGCGGGAGGGCGATCTCGGTGCCGACGACCGGGATCCCGTAGTATTCGTCGACGAGCCTTTCGAGTTCCTCGCGCACGACGCCGAGGATGAACCGTCCGCACATGATGCCACCTCCGCATCCATTATACCATGCCTTCGCCCTTCAGGATCTCGCCGATCGAGACGTAGCGGTCGCCGGCGACGACGACGTGGTCGGCGAGCCGGATCCCGAGCAGCTCCCCGGCCTCGCGGAACCGCTTCGTCACCGCGAGATCCTGCGGCGAGGGCGTCGGATCGCCCGACGGATGGTTGTGCGCGAGCACCACCTGGAAGGCGGAGCACTTGACGGCGTACTTGAAGACCTCGCGCGGATGCACGAGCGACTGGTTGAGGCCGCCGACGAAGATCGTCCGCTTCTCGACGAGTGCGAGCCGCGCGTCGAGGTAGAGCGCGACCATCGTCTCCTGTTTCAGCGGCGCGAGGTCGTCTTTCACGATCAGGAAGACGTCACGCGCGCCGAGCACCTTCGGCCGCTCCGGCTCGCTTTCGAGCGCACGTCGTCCGAGTTCGAGCGCCGCGAGCAGGATCCCCGCCTTCGTCTTCCCCATCCCGGCGTGGGATGCGAGTTCGGGAAGCGTCTTCTCCCTGAGCCCCCGCGCCCCCTTCGCCTCGAACAGGATCTCCTTGGCGACGTCGATCGCCGAATGGTCCTTCGTCCCGGTCCGAAGCAGGATCGCCACCAGTTCGTGCGTCCCGAGGTTCTCCGCGCCGTAGCGCTCCAGCCGTTCCCGCGGCCGTTCCGCCGCCGGCATCTCCATGATCCGATCCATCCGATCCCCTCCGATGAAAACGTCGCGGCCCCACGGGGTCGCGACGTCTGTTCATGGGACGAGGATCCTGCGGATCGCGGAGACGAAGTAGAGGGAACCGCAGACGAGGAGGATCTCGTCTTCACCGAGGTTCCGCAGGTTCGAAAACGCGGCTTCGAAGTCCGCATGGACGAACTTGCGCGGATGCGCGCTCTCCTCGTAAAGCTCCTGCGCGGTCGCGACGCGGTGGTAGTCGATCGCGGTGAAGTGGAACTCGTCGACGAAGGAATCGAGGAGGCCGATCACGGCCTTGTGGTCCTTGTCCTTCATCATGCAGAAGAGGCACTTGACCTTCTTCCCCGGGAAGACGGCCGCGACCGCCGGGCGGAGGGTCTCGAAGGCGCCGATGTTGTGGGCGCCGTCGAGCACGATCCGATGCTCGAAGATCTCGAAGCGGCCCGGCCAGGTCGTGCGCTTCAGCCCGTCATAGATATTACGCGCGGTGACGGCGATTGCTTGCCGGTCGGCGAGGCCCCGGATCGTCTCGATCGCAAGCGCGGCGTTTTTCACCTGGTGTGCGCCGGCGAGGCCGAGGTCGTAACGGACCCCCTTCCACGAAAAGGAAGTGGCCTCACCGATCGCGACGTCACCCGCCTCGCGGGCGTCGATGAAGGCGATGGGCGCGTGCGCCTCGTGGCAGTGCATCGTAAAGAGCGGGATCAGTTGTTCCTTGTCCTCCGTCGTATAGAGCGGGCGGTACGGCTTGACGATCCCGAGCTTGTTCAGGGCGATGCTCTCGAGGGTGTTCCCGAGCTGTTTCATGTGGTCGAAGTTGATGTTGGTGATGCAGGACGCCTCCGGCAGGATCACGTTGGTGGCGTCGTAGAGGCCGCCGAGGCCGACCTCGATCACGCCCCATTCGACCTTCTCGTCGCGGAACCAGAGGAAGCACATGAGGGTGACGATCTCGAAGAAGGTGATCGAGTCGCCGGTCTCGGCGTAATAGGCGTCCCAGAGGTCGTGCAGGAAGTTCGCGTACTTGACGACGGTCCCGTCGGGGATGTATTCGTCGCCGATGCCGATGCGTTCGTTGAAGCTGACGACATAGGGGGAGGTATAGACGCCGGTCTTGTATCCGGCGCAGTGGAGGATGTTCTTCAGGTAGTTGGCGGTCGAGCCCTTGCCGTTGGTGCCGGCGACGTGGATCGACCTGAACGCATCCTGCGGGTCGCCCAGCCGGCGGCAGCACGCCCGCATCCGGGTCAGGTCCGTCTTCTCGCCGAAGCGGTGGGAGTTCTCGATCCACGCGATCGCTTCCGTGACGTTTGCGAACATGTTATCGCCTGACGGCCTCCAGGCGCTCGCGCGCCAGCCGCAGATTCTCTGCGTAGTCCGCCCGCTTCGCCTGTTCGGCGTCGATCTTGGCGGCGGGGGCCTTCGCGAGGAAGGCGGGATTCTCGAGCATCGCGTCGCTTCTTCTGATCTCGCCCTCGAGACGCTCGATCTCCTTATTGAGACGAGCGACCTCGGCGGCGATGTCGACGAGCGATCCGAGCGGCAGGTACAGGGTCGCGCCCGGGAGGATGACGGTGAGCGCATGTTCGACCGGGGGTAGGTCGGAGGCGATCTCGAGTCTGCCCGGGTTCAGGAACTTGACGAGCAGGCGGCGGTTCTCCTCGAGGAAGGCCGCGGTCAAATCGGATTCAGTGCGGATCAGGACGTCGACGGGCTTGCCCGGGGCGACGTTGTATTCGCTCCGGACCTGGCGGACGCCGACGATCAGTTCGAAGACGCGGTTAAGCGAGGACGCATCGGCGATCGGCAGGCGGTCGGCGGTCGGCCACGGCGCGCGCATGATCGAGGGTTCGACGTGCGGCAGCTTCTGCCAGATTTCTTCGGTCACGAACGGCATGAACGGATGGAGCGCCCGCACGATCGCGGAGAGGACGTGCAGGAGCACGGCCCGCGTCTCGCGCTCGCCGATGGAAAGCTTCGCGATCTCCACGTACCAGCTGGCGAAGTCGTTCCAGGCGAAGTTGTAGAGCTTCTTCGCCGCCTCTCCGAATTCGTACTTGTCGAAGTCGGCGTTCGCGCCGTCCAGGGTCTCGTCGAGGCGTCCGAGGATCCAGCGTTCGGCGACGCCTTGCGGCAGCGGATCGAGTTTCATGTCCGCGACGGTGGCGCCCTCGGTGTTCATGAGGACGTAGCGCGAGATGTTCCAGAGCTTGTTGATGAAGTTCCAGGCGGCCTCGACCTTCTCCGGTTCGTAGCGGAGGTCGAGTCCCGGACTGGAGTTGGTGGAGATGAAGTAGCGGAGGGCGTCGGCGCCGTACTGGGCGATCACGTCCTGTGGGTCGACGCCGTTGCCGAGCGACTTCGACATCTTCCTTCCTTCCGCGTCGCGGATCAGTCCGTGGATCAGGCACTGACGGAACGGACTCTCGCCGGTGAACTCGATCGCCTGGAAGATCATCCGGGCGACCCAGAAGAAGATGATGTCGTAGCCGGTGACGAGCACGTCGGTCGGATAGAAGCGCGCGAGGTCGATCGTCTTCTTCGGCCAGCCGAGGGTCGAGAACGGCCAGAGCGCGGAGGAGAACCAGGTGTCGAGGACGTCCTCGTCCTGGCGCCAGCCGTCGCCTTCCGGCGCCGTCCGGCCGCAATGGATCTCCTCGCCCCTATACCAGACCGGGATCCGGTGACCCCACCAGAGCTGGCGCGAGATGCACCAGTCCTCGATCGATTCCATCCAGTTGACGAAAATCTTCTTGAAGCGCTCGGGGACGAACTCGACCGTATTTTTTTCGACTGCGTTCTTCGCGAGCAGGTCCATCCGCACGAACCACTGCTTCGAAAGCCGCGGTTCGACGATCACTCCGGTGCGTTCGGAATGGCCGACGTTGTGGGTCACGGGTTCGACCTTGAGAAGCAGGCCGAGGGCCTTCAGGTCGGAAACGAGCGCCTTCCGGCAGGCGAAGCGTTCCATCCCCTCGTAGCGGCCAGCCCGCGCGTTCATCGTGCCGTCCTCGTTCATGCACAGGGGCATCTCGAGCTTGTGGCGCTTTCCGACCTCGAAGTCGTTCGGGTCGTGGGCTGGCGTGACCTTGACGATGCCGGTCCCGAAGGCGCGGTCGACGTAGGCGTCGGCGATCACCGGGATCGCGCGGTCCGTCGTCGGGATCCTGACCTGTTTCCCGATCAGTCCCGCAAACCGCGGGTCTTCGGGATGGACCATGAGCGCGACGTCGCCGAACATCGTCTCGGGACGGGTCGTGGCGACCGTGAGTCCGCCCGTGGATCCGTCCGCGAACGGATAGGTGACGTGGTAGAAGGCACCCTGGATGTCGAGATGCTCGATCTCGATGTTGGAGAGCGCGGTCTTGGCCTCGACGTCCCAGTTGATGATGCGTTCGCCGCGGTAGATGTAGCCCTTCTCGTAGAGGCGGACGAAGACCTCGTTCACGGCCTCTGAGAGACCCTCGTCGAGGGTGAAGCGCTCGCGGTCGTAGTCGAGCGAGAGGCCGATGCCCTTCCACTGCTCGCGGATGATCGAGGCGTATTCTTCCTTCCAGCTCCAGGCGGCCTTCAGGTACTTCTCGCGGCCCAAGTCGTAGCGACTGACGCCCTGCGCCCTGAGGCGCTGGTCGACCTTCGCCTGGGTGGCGATGCCGGCGTGGTCCATGCCGGGCAGATAGAGGGCGTCGTAGCCCTGCATCCGCTTGCGGCGGATCAGGATGTCCTGGAGGGTGGTGTCCCAGGTGTGGCCGAGGTGGAGCTTGCCGGTGACGTTCGGCGGCGGGATCACGACGCAGAACGGCGGCTTCGTCGGATCATTCGCCTTGAAGCAGCCCTGTTCCAGCCAGAATTCGTATTTGCCGGATTCGACCTCGGCGTGTTCGTATTTCGGTTTCATGTCGATCATGAGTAGCGTCTCCCTTCGACGAGATTGCGCTCGCCCGCGAAATAGGCCCGGATCGTCTCCAGGTTGTCCGACGAATGGATCTCGGGCAGGTTGGCGATGGTGAACCAGCCGAACCCGAGCGATTCGTCATCGTTGATCTTGAGTTGTCCACCGACGACGCGGCCAACGAAACTGTGGCAGATGACCTCGGCCCTGTCCTTCTTCCGCCAGGTCATCGAGGGGTTGACGAAGACGCCGACGAAGCCGGAAATCTCGACGTCGAGGTCCGTCTCCTCCTTGACTTCGCGGATCGCGCCTTGGGCGATCGGTTCGTCCAGTTCGAGGAGTCCGCCGGGCAGGCCCCATTTCAGATTGTCGCTCCGCTTCTGCAGGAGGATCTCGCCCTTGTCGTTCGGGATCACCACGCAGGCGGCGTTCAGGATGATCTTGGCGTCCCCGACGAGGCCCCGGATCCAGGCGATGTAGCTCTTCTTGTCCATCATGTTCCCTTCTTTCAAATAAAAACGCCGTCCTCGGAAAAGGACGACGAAGTCGCGGTACCACCTTTGTTCCGGCTTGCGCCGGCACTCGACCCCGTAACGCAGGGATGCGTCCGCGGCTACTCGATTCGCCGCGGCTGCTTCACGGCGACGTTCACGGAGCCTGGCGTGGACCTCGCACCGATCGGTCCGCTCGCTTGAGCCGGTTTTCCGCTACTCTTCCGCTTCACAGCATTTCTTTCTTCCATTATACATCATTTCGTCCGCAAGTAAAGCGGAATCGGGTCGAAACTCAGCGACAGCGCTTGAGGACGCGTTCGGATTCCGGGGCGGACAGTTCGTGGAAACGTTCGACGATCAGGATCCCGGCGCAGAACGAGGTCTTCATGAAGGAGACCGCGTAGCGGCCGCCGAGTCCGGAAAGGACGGCTTCGAACGTGTGGTAGTGTTCCGTCGGATCCCAGGCCTCGAGGTTCGCGAGGCGGCACGCCTCGCGCTCGCGCCCGTCGGCGAAGAGGACGTCGCCGACGTAGATCCGGCCGAACGGCGCAAGCAGGCCGACGAGCCGGTCGAGGAAGGCGACGAGGTCCGTTTCCGGGAGATGGTGCATCGCCCAGGTCGAGACGATCGCGTCAAAGCCGCCGGAGACTTCCGGAAGTTCGCGCGTGAAGTCGCCCTGGAGGAGGGTCGCCTCGGGGAGGCGCAGGCGGCAGATCTCGAGCATTCCGCCCGACAGGTCAATGCCGGTGACTTCGATGGTCTCGGGCGCCAGCCGGGTCTCGAAAAGACCGGTACCGATGCCGAGGTCGAGGACCTTCGCGCGTCCGAGGCGGGCGCGACCGGCGATTTCCGCCGCGATCAAATCGAGGGTACGCTGGTACCCCGCGAACGGAAACTCGTTGTCCCTGTCGCTTTCGACCACACCCTGGTCGTAGCCGGCGGCCAGGCGGTCGAACAGACTCTGGATCATGGCGATTCCCCCGATGGTCAGGATTGGACGGCTTGGTCGATCCGCTGCCAGACGGCGTCGACGTTCTCCTTCGTCTTCGAGGAGAAGACGAGGATCTCGTCCGCCGTTTCCGGTTTCAGAGCCGCCCTGATCGCGCGGAGCTGGACGGCGCGTTCGTTGTTGGAGAGCTTGTCGGCCTTCGTGAGCACGACGGTCACGGGCAGGCCGTGGTTCTTGTAATAGGCGTACATCGTCAGGTCGTCGGCCGAGGGGATCCGCCGGAAATCGAGCAGGAGGATGCCGATGGCGAGCTTCGGGGTGACGGCGAAGTATTCCTCGATCATCGAAGAGAAGCGCTCGATCTCGGTCTTCGGGGCGGCGGCATAGCCGTAGCCGGGGATGTCGACGAGGTAGAAGGCGCGGTTGATCAGGAAGAAGTTGAGGAGCCGGGTCTTGCCCGGGGTCGCCGAGACGCGGGCGACCTTGTGGTTGTTCAGGATCGCGTTGATGAAGGACGACTTCCCGACGTTCGACCGGCCGGCGACGACGACCTCGGGGAGGTCGTCCTTGGGATACTGGGCGGGACGGACGCAGGATCCGAAGAATTCGATGGACTTGACGATCATGGGGGCCTCCTAGCGCCGGTCGAGGACGCGGAGCACCACGACCTTGAGATAGAATGATTCCTCGCTGCCGAGCAGCGTCGGATGGTCCTTCCCCTGTGTGCGGAACTCGATCATCTGGACGATGCGGCCGGCGTCGACGCCGGCCTCGAGGAGCATCTCGAGGAAGAGCGCGGGGGTCATGTAGTGCGAGCAGGAACAGCTGACGAGGTAGCCGCCGTGGCGGACCAGGCGGAGTCCCTGGATGTTGATCTCCTTGTAGCCGGCGTAGGCGTTCGCGAGATTCTCGACGTTCTTGGTGAACGCCGGCGGGTCGAGCACGACGACGTCGTACTGATTCCCCTTCGCGAACTCCTCGCGCAGGAGGCTGAAGACGTCGGCCTTGATGACGGAAACGTTCGCAAATCCGTTCAGCGCCGCGTTCTTCTCGATGCGGTCGCAGGCGGACGCCGAGATGTCGACGCAGACGACCGATTTCGCGCCCGCCTTCGCGGCCGCGAGGCCGAAGCCGCCGGTGTGCGAGAAGCAGTCGAGGACGTCCTTCCCGCGGACGTAGGGGGCGATCGCCGCATGGTTCTCGCGCTGGTCGAGGAAGGATCCGGTCTTCTGGCCGTTCTTGACGTCGACGTCCATCAGGACGCCGTTCTCCTCGACCCGGACCAAGTCCGGGACGGTGCCGTAGAGGACGCCCTTGGCCTCCTCGAGGCCTTCCTTGATGCGGACCGCGACGTCGCTGCGCTCGTAGATGCCCTGAGGGGCGAAGAGTTCGACCAAGAGTTCGACGAACATCGCCTTGCGCTTCTCGATGCCGAGCGAGAGCACCTGGACGACGAGCCAGTCCTCGTACTTGTCGACGATCAGTCCCGGGATCCCGTCGGACTCGGCGAAGAAGGCGCGGTAGGAACCGGTGAAGCCGAGTTCCCTGCGCGCCGCGTCGGCGGCGCGGAGACGCTCCTTGAAGAAGGCGCGGTCGATCGCGACGTCATCGCGGGCGAGGATCCGGACGAGGATCTTCGAGGCGGTGTTGAGATAGCCCTTCCCGATGAAATCGCCCTTGGCGGAATAGACGTTCGCGAGTTCGCCGGAGACGATCTCGCCCTCGATCCTGGCGACTTCGTTGCCATAGACCCAGGCGTGTCCGTTCCGGATTCGGACTTCTTCCTTCGGTTTCAGTATCAGCCTGCAGCCATCCATCCGGTCCACCTCGCTTCTTCTTCCATTATAGCATAGACGCCAACGTTTCGCACCCCTTGGGGTAACGAGTCTCGCCTTGCGTCAGGGACGACGGTAGACGACGGAAACCCGGGCGGAGGAATCGAGCGCGGGTATAAGCGCCTTCAGATCATCCAGGGTGATCCGGTCGATCGCCTCGATCAGCTCGAACACGTCCACGTCCTCGAGCTCGTAGTCGAGGATGAATCCGGCGAGCGCCGAGACGCTGTTGAAGGACTGCACCGAATTGCCGACGAGGCGCCGCTTGGCGGTCTCGAAGCGCACCGGATCGAGATGGTCGGCCGCATGGTCGAAGAGCGCCCAAAGCGCCTTCGCCGCGGACGCCGGCTTCTTCGTCTCGGTATAGACGACGAGATGTCCGTAGTCGGGTTCGCACTGCGCGGACGCTTCGAACGCCTCGTTCACGAAGCCCTTGCGGACGAGGTCGCGGTGGTTCTTGGACGCCTTCCCGAAAAGGCAGTCGAAGAGAAACGCCCAGGCGATCTCCTCGACGTCGTTCTGAAAGCACGACTTCCCGTTCGGACGCCCGAACTTCACGCCCAGCATGAGCATGTCGTTCCTGATGTCCTTCTTCTTCGTCACCGCCGTCTTGGCGGGGATCCGTGATTCGGGAACACTGGCACGTTCCGGCCGCACGCCGCCGGGGAGGGGAATCCCCTCCGCGAACGCGAAGACGGCCTCGGGGTCGACGTCGCCGACGACCAGGAGGCGCATGTTCGAGGGCACGTAGTAGGCCGCGTGCGCGCGCCGCAGGACCTCGGAGTCGATCGCCTGGATCGACTTCGCGGTGCCGGCGATCGGATGGGCGACCGGATGGGCGGCGTAGAGCGCGTGCAGGAAGTCCTCGTAGATCAGATCGTTGACGTCGTCCTCGTACATCTGGATCTCGCGGGCGATGATCGACCGCTCCTTGAGGACGCCCGCCTCCGGGATCGACGGATGGAACACGAGCGAAAAGAGCAGCTCCGCGGCCGGTTCCCAGGCCTCGGTGGTGGAACAGTAGTAATCGGTGACGTCGGCGGCGGTGTAGGCGTTCACCTGCGCCCCGACGCGGGCGAACGCCTGCGACGGGTCCGCCTCCTCGTTCTCGAAGAGCATGTGCTCGAGGAAGTGCGCGGTTCCCTGCGGAAACGCGTTCAGGCCCCTTGCGCCGTCCTCGTCGATCGACCCGAACTCGACGGCGAGGTGGATCTCGGTCTTGTGGAAGCCGGGTTTGGGCACGACCGCGACCCGAAGGCCGGCGGAGGTGGTCTTCCGGACGATGGTCTCGTTCAGTTTCCTCGCGAACGCGGTGTCCATCAGCGGTTCCTCCCCGTGAGCCGGTACTCGGTGTCCTCGATCAGAAGCGCGATCTGCGCCGCGACGGCTTCGGCGGTGACGGCCTGCACGGCAGCGACCGCCCGGTCGAGGTCGTAGGGGATCCCGTAGAGGCGGTCGAAGTGGGCGTGGTCGGCGACGATCCCGCGGAGCGAGTCGGTCGACTGCCGCATCCGCTTGACGACGGCGTTCTTGGCGATGGTCAGGTCGTCCTCGCTGAAGCGGCCGGCGGCGAGGTCGTCCTTCACCCGCCCGATGACCGCGGAGGCCTGGTCCTCGCGTCCCGGCTCGACGCCGGCGGAGACGAAGACGGCGCCCTTGCCGGCGGCGTAGACGCTGTAGACGTAATAGCAGAGGTGCTCCTTCTCCCGCACCGTGCGGAAGAGCATCGACGTGTCGGAGTCCCCGAAGAGGGCGTTTCCCACGACGGCGGCGTAGTAGTCCTTCGAGCCCGACCGCGTCGGGAGGCGGTAGCCGAGGACGAGCCGCGCCTGGCTGACGTCGCCTTCCTCGACGACGCGTTGAACGTCGGTAATGTCCTTGGTCTCGGTGTCGGTCCAGACGGGGACCGTCGGGCGCGGCGAAAAGGCGAAGCGGCGGGAGAACGCCCTGGCGATCTCGTCGGAATCGAAGTCGCCGACGGCGACCGCCTCGACGAAGTCATTAGCGAGCATGTCCCGATACGCCTCCGTGAGGCCTTCGGGCGTGACCTTGTCGAGGGTGTCGTAGTCGCCCTTGGCGCGGTAGCGGGCGAGTTCGTCCTTGAACATCGCCTCGGACATCCGCTGGAAGGCGTATTCGGCCTTGTCGGCGTAGTCCGCCTCGATGTCCTCCCGGAGGAGCCGGACCTCGTCTTTCACGACGCCGGCGCGGATCAGCCCGCGGTAGGTCCGCGGGCGCAACACGACGTCATGGAAGAGGTCGAGCGCCTCGTCGAGCACCCGGGCATCGCCGGGGAGGTAATGGTCGTTCACGACCGAAAGCGAGAAGGTGACGACGGACATCATCCCCTGCTTCGCCACGCCGGCGCCGACCTGGGCGCCGTAGAGGCGGTCGCAACGATTCTGGAAGAGCCGTTTCGTGGGCAGGGTCGCGGTCCCGTCGAGGAGCGCATACGGCAAAAGCGCCCGGAGATTCAGGGTCTCCGGGCGAAAGGGTGCGCTGAAGCGCAGCTGGAAATAGGACGTCTTGAACTTCGTCGTCGGCACCAGCCGGAGCCGGTAGCCTTCCATCTCGAGGAGCCGGGGTTCCGGATCCCGACGTTCGCCGCGGATCACAGGGCCTCGAGGGCGACCTTCATCATGTTCGTGAAGGCCTTCTCGCGCTCTTCGGCGGTGGTCTCCTCGCGGGTGACGAGCGAATCGGAGATCGTGAGCAGGCAGCCGGCTTCCTTCCCGAGCACCCTGGCGTTGTGGAAGAGCGCGAACGACTCCATCTCGACGGCGAGGCAGCCGTGCTCCGCGAGGATCGTCCTGAAGGGCGTGCCGCCCTCGCGGTAGAACACGTCGGAGGAGTGGACCGTGCCGCGATGGACCGGGACGCCGATCCGCGCCGCCGCTTCCGCAAGGCTTTCGACGAGCGCCGGGGTCGCCGGAATCAGATGCTCGGGCGCGCCGCTCTGCGCCATGGCGTAGTTCGATTCGCTCCACGAGTGGTCGACGAGCATCACGTCGAAGAGCTTCAGGTCGGGCGTGTAGGCGCCGGCGGAGCCGACGCGGACGATCCGCTCGACGCCGTAGAACTTGAAGAGCTCGTACGAGTAGATGCCGATCGAGGGCATGCCCATGCCGGAGCCCATGACGGAGACCGGCTTGCCCTTGTAGGTGCCGGTGTAGCCGAACATGTTGCGGACCTGGTTGAACTGGACGGGATGGTCGAGGAACTTCTCCGCGATGTACTTCGCGCGGAGCGGGTCGCCGGGCATCAGGACGGTCTTGGCGATGTCGCCGGGTCTGGCGCTGTTGTGGGGGGTTGCCATGTCAATCATTCCTTTCGGGTTCGGCGGAAGCCGCGTCGGCGGGCGCCGGGGATTCGGCGAAGGCCGCGATCCGCGCGACCGCCTCTTCGTCGCCGTAGACGTGGAAGCGGTAGGCGTTCTTCATCAGTTCGGAGCGGAAGCCGACGAGCGGGACCTTCGCCTCGGAAACCGATTCGAAGATCCGGAAGTCGACGCCGACGGGGACGGTGATCGAGTCCTTCGGGCTCTTCGCGAAGGCCGGCTGGTTGAACGCCTCGAGCGAAAGGCGGCCGTCCTCGAGGAAGAGGCCGGAGCGCTTGAGGAGCAGCGAGTTGCCGAGCTTCTCGACCATCGGGACGTACAGTTCCACGTGCGGATGCTTCTCCTGCACGTAGGCGAGGTGGGAGGCGAGGGCGCGGCGGTAGCGGCGGGCGGTGGAGAAGTCGCGGACGACGCTGTAGAGCACGCCGCCGAGTCCGGCGGCGACGCCGCCGACCCAGTCGATCGCGCCGACCAGGAGCATGTAGAAGGCGAAGACGAGCGCCGCGTAGAAGGCGGCGTGGATCGCGATCCTGTCCGCCTTGAGCGGCGCCACCGCCTGCAGGGTGCCTTCGATGACGCGGTCCTGGAGGGACATCAGTAGCCGGACCCTTCGCCCGCGGTCATCAGGGCGACGCCGTTGGAGGTGCCGATCCGGGTCGCGCCGGCTTCGAGCATCTTCTCGAGGTCTTCCTTCGTCTTCACCCCGCCGGCGGCCTTGACGGCCTTGCCGGAAGCTTCCTTCATGATCTTCACGTCTTCGGCGGTGGCGCCGGCGGTGCCGAAGCCGGTGGAGGTCTTCACGAAGGTCGCGCCGGTCTTCCCGACGACGGCGCTCGTGCGGGCGATCTCCTCCTTCGAGAGGTAACAGGTCTCGATGATGACCTTGACGACGCGCCCCTGCGCGGCCTTGACGATCCGTTCGATCTCGGACTGGACGTAGGCGTCGTCGCCTTGCTTGACGCGGCCGACGTTTATGACCATGTCGATCTCGTCGGCGCCGTTTTGGACGGCGTCGAGGGTCTCGAAGACCTTCGTCTCGGTCGTGTTCGCGCCGAGCGGGAAGCCGATGACCGTGCAGACCAGCACGCCGGTCCCGGCGAGCTTCTCCTTGGCGTATTTGACCCACGCGGGGTTGAGGCAGACGCTCTTGAATTGCCACCGGGCCGCCTCGGCGACGAGCTGGTCGATGTCCTTCGCGGTGCCGAAGGCCTTGAGGTAGGTGTGGTCGATGTACTGGTTCACGTTCATGTCGTTTCCCTCCCTGGGAAGATGCGTTCGGAAAGCAGGAGGATCCCCTTGAGGATCCAGCCGACCGACAGGGCGTAGGCGATCGTGCCGAGCCCGACGGCGCCGAGGCCGTTGCCGGATAGATATCCGATCGCGATCGCCAGACCGACGATCAGCGATTCGTTGAGCGTGCGCGCCGCCGAGAGCTTGAATTTGGTGACGTGCGCGGTGAAGAACATGAGTTCGTCGAAGATCCCCGCCGGCAGCTTCGTGCGGATCAGGATCGAAGAACCGAGCGGGATCGCGAGCGCCGAGACGGCGAAGGCGACCCACGCCGCCGCCCCGGTCGGATGGAAGTCCTTGAGGACGACCAGACCCCAGAAGTCGGCGATCGGCGAGAAGATCGCGACCTGGGCGACGAGGAAGGTGAACTTCCAGGTGCGGAAGAAGACGGAGAGGAAGAGGATGTAGACGGCACAGATGATGGCCGAGGTGAGACCGAAGGTGAGGCCGGTGACCGTGCTCAGGACCGCCGTCAGGGTGTCGCCGGGATTCCCGCCGAAGCCGGTGCGAAACGACAGCACCACCCCGAAGGAGATGCATGCGATCCCGAGGACGTAGAGGAGGATGTTCCTGGGGGTGAGGCGGGCGCGCATCGGAGACTTCACACCTCAGCCGCGGACGACCGCGGCGCAGCGCGGGCAGAGACCGTCGTCGTCGACGGCGTCCACCACCTGCCAGCAGCGCTCGCAGGCCGTGCCGGGGGCAGGTTCGACGTCGATCGAGACGTCGACGGCCTTGAAGCTGCCGTAGCCGTCCTTCCTGACCTCGAAGCGGGAGACGATGAAGACGCGGGCGAGGTCGACCTGCAGGCGCGCGAGGAGCGCCTCGACGCGGCCCTTCGGGTAGATCGTGACCTTGGCGTTCAGGGACTTGCCGATGACCTTCGCGGCGCGGGCTTCCTCGAGCGCCTTCTGGACGGTCTCGCGGAAGGAGAGGAACTCGTCGTAGTTGGCTTCGAGGGTCTCGTCCCACGCCTCGACCGGAGGCATCCGGAGGAGCGCGGCGTCCTCCTCGTCCCTGTGCGGCAGGTAGCCGTAGGCTTCGGAAGCGGTGTGCGGCAGGATCGGGCAGAGCAGCCGGATCAGGGCGTCGGTCATGCGGTACAGGACCGTCTGGACGGCGCGGCGCGAGGGGTCGTCCTTCTTCTCGATGTAGAGGATGTCCTTCGCGAAGTCGAGGTAGAACGAGCTCGCGAAGGTGACGAAGTTGGCCGCCTTGCGGGACACGTCGTCGAAGCGGAAGTCTTCGTAGGCGGACAGGCATTCCCGTACGAGCCGGCGGGTCTTCCCGAGGAAATAGCGGTCGATCTCGGTCATCCTCGACTCGTCGACCTGGTCGACGTGGAAGTCGAAGTCGGCGAGGTTGCCCAGCAGGAACTTGAAGGTGTTTCGGATCTTTCGGTAGGTCTCGGCGACCTGGTTCACGAGTTCGTCGGAGATGCGCACGTCGGACTGGTAGTCGACGGAAGCGACCCAGAGTCTCAGGATGTCGGCGCCGAGCTGCTCCATCACCTTGTTCGGGTCGACGACGTTGCCGAGCGACTTCGACATCTTCCGCCCCTCGCCGTCGAGCACGAAGCCGTGCGAGACGAGCGTGCGGTAGGGGGCGGCGCCCTCGGTGGCGACGCCGGTCGTGAGCGAGCTGTTGAACCAGCCGCGGTACTGGTCGGAGCCCTCGAGGTAGAGGTCGGCCGGATACGGCTGGCCGCGGTCGATCATCGCCCCGTGGTGCGTCGAGCCGGAATCGAACCAGACGTCCATGATGTCGGTCTCCTTCGCGAAGCGTCCGTTCGGGCTGTCCGGATGGGTGAATCCGGGCGGCAGGAGTTCTTCGGCGGAGCGCTCGAACCAGGCGTTGGAGCCTTCCTTCTCGAAGATTGCGGCGACGTGCTCGATCACGTCCTTGTCGAGGACGGCGGTGCCCTTCTCGGTGTAGAACGCCGGGATCGGGACGCCCCAGGCGCGCTGCCGGGAGATGCACCAGGCCTCGCGCTCCCTGATCATGTTGCCGAGGCGGACGTCGCCCCAGGACGGATACCATTTGACGGACTCGATCGCCCGGAGGATGTCGTCCTTGAGCTTCTCGATCGAGGCGAACCACTGCGGCGTGGCGCGGAAGATGACCGGCTTCTTGGTGCGCCAGTCGTGGGGATAGCTGTGGCGGATGGTGCCGGACTTGAGGAGCGCGCCGCATTCCTCGAGGGCGAGGATCACGGCGGGGTTGCAGTCGTCGACGAACAGGCCGGCGAAGCGGGGGCCGGCGTCGGCGGTCATGCAGCCGCGGGCGTCGACCGGGCAGAAGACGGGCAGGCCGTACTTCTGGCCGACGTTGAAGTCGTCCTCGCCGTGGCCGGGGGCGGTATGCACGAGGCCGGTGCCGTCCTCGGTGGTGACGTGGTCGCCTAAAATCACCGGCGAGGTGCGGTCGTAGAGCGGATGGCGGTAGGTGACGCCCTCGAGTTCGCTTCCGGAGACGGTCTTCTGAATGTCGGTCCTGAGGAGCTGGAGTTCGGTCGCGACCGCCTCGAGGCGACTCTTCGCGAGCACGAGCAGACGCCCGGTCTCGGTCTTCACGACGACGTACTCGATCTCGGGACCGGCCGCGACCGCGAGATTCGCGGGGATCGTCCACGGCGTCGTCGTCCAGATCAGGAGCTCGGCGCCCTTGGGAAGGATGCCCTTGGCGGAGACGACCGGCAGGGCGACGAAGATCGACGGCGAGGAAACGTCGAAGTATTCGATCTCGGCCTCGGCGAGCGCCGATTCCGAGGAGGGCGACCAGTAGACGGGCTTCAGGCCCTTGTAGATCAGGCCCTTCTCGACCATCCGGGCGAAGAGGCGGAGCTGCGCCGCCTCGAAGGCGCGGTCGAGGGTGATGTAGGGCTTGTCCCACTCGCCGAGGATGCCGAGGCGGCGGAACTGGCCCTTCTGGATCTCGACCTGCTCGAGCGCGTAGGTCTCGCAGAGGCGGCGGAACGCCGCCACCGACATCGACTTGCGGTCGACCTTGCGGTCCTTGGAGAGGGCGTTCTCGATCGGCAGGCCGTGGGTGTCCCAGCCCGGGATGTAGCGGACGTAGTGGCCGGTCATCGTCTTGTAGCGCAGGACGAAGTCCTTCAGGGACTTGTTCAGGGCGTGGCCGACGTGGATCGAGCCGTTGGCGTAGGGCGGCCCGTCGTGCAGGACGTACTCGGGCAGTCCGTGGTTGCGCTCCAGGAGCTTCTCGTAGAGGTTGAGCTCATCCCAGCGTTTCTGGATGAGCGGCTCCTTCTGACCGAGGTTCCCGCGCATCGGAAACTCGGTTTCGGGCATGAGCAGGGTGTCTTTCCAGTTCTTCTTTTCCATGATTTCCTCCGTGCAGGTCCGCGGGAACGAAAAAATCGCCCCCGAAAAAGGGCGATTGCCTGGAACCGCGGTGCCACCTTCATTCCGGCTTGCGCCGGCACTCGAAGCCCTTAACGCGGGCGGACGCGACCGTCTACTTGGTTCGACGGCCGGCTCACGGGGGATGGCGTGAAGGCGGATTCCGGACGTCTCACCGTTCGTCCGGTCTCTTGAAATCCGTGGGGATCACGTCGTGTCCCGATCATCGCAGATGCATGATTCTTGAATATTATACTACATTTCGCGCGCGAAATCAAGCGCGGCCGCACGCCGCCTCCGGACTTCGCGGAACCGGAGTCACTTCTTCGAGCCGTACTGGTTGACGAACTTCGTGAGCGTCGGTCCGTTCAGGTCGCTCTTCTGCGCCATCAGGTAGATCTTGTCCTGGATCCTGACGATCTCGCCGTCGCAGGCGTAGAGCACGCCGGTGAGGAAGAGGAGGTTCTCGTTGGCCTCCTGGATCAGGCAGTCCGAGAAGTTGAGCACGATCGGGATCCGATGCATGATCTTCTCCGCGTACTCGTAGATCTTGGCGGTGTCGTGGACGCGGAAGAACTCGAGCTGCTCGAATCCGACGTCGGTGGTCTTGACCGGTTGCTTCTTCTGAAAGAGTCCCATCATCATTCCTCGCTTCTGAACAGGATCGAGCCGAGCCGCACGTGCGTGGCGCCGGCCTGAAGGGCGAGCCTGTAGTCGCCGCTCATCCCCATCGACAGGTAGGCGCAGGGGGCGTGGAGCCACCCCTCGGCGCGGATCGCGTCGCGCAGCCGCGCGAGCCGTAAAAACGTCTCGAGCACGACCGCATCCTCGGCCTCGGCGGCCATGCCCATCAGGCCGACCACCCTTATTCTATCATACTCCGCGAGATCCTTGACGAAATCCCGCAGGTTTTCCGGTTCGACGCCGTCCTTCGACGGTTCGCCGGAGACGTGCACCTCGACGAAACAATCGAGGGGGGTCGTCCGCCGCTTCTGAATCTCGGCGGCGAGGCGGAGACTGTCGAGCGAATGCAGGCAGTCGATCGTCTCGACGACGCCTTTCGCCTTGTTCGACTGGAGGTGGCCGATGAAGTGCCAGCGGATCGGCAGGTCCGAAAGCGCGGCGCGCTTTTCGAGATAGCTGTCGGTCCGGTTCTCGCCGACGTCCGTGACGCCGAGGCGGGAAAGTTCGGCGATCGTGTCGGCGCCGACGTACTTGGTCGCGGCGACGAGCGTGGCCGATCCGAGGTCGCGTCTGACCGTTTCGAGGTTCTTCGCGAGATTCATGGCGTCCACGTCCTTTCAGCGCCGATAGGTGCGGGCGGAGGCGTACGAGGCGATTCCCGTGACGACGACGAGGCCGATCGCGACCACAAGCCGCGCGCTCTCCGACAGGTCGCCGAACGCGAGCGCCGCGAACGCTCCCGCGCCGAGGACGACGTAGGAAACGACGATCGCGAGCAGGCGCTTCTTGTCCGCGCTATTCAAGCTCCCCGACCTTCTTCTTCAGCTCCGCGAGCCCGGAGGAGGTGCGGTTCCCGAGCTTGAGCGGGGTGATCGAGGTGTAGCCGTTCTCGGCCGCCCACAGGTCGGTCCCGGGGATGAAGTCGTACGGCAGGTAGGAACGCTTGTTCTTGTACACGCCCTCGGGTCCCTCGACGTAGTAGTGGTGCATCGGCCGGAAGGCGATGTCGGTCACCATCACGCCCTTCGAGGTCTCGTAGCGTTTGGAGGGAAAGTTGACGTTCAATACGTAGTTGCGCGAGGTCAGGTCGTGGTCGACGATGTAGCGCATGACCTCGTCGAAATGCTTCTCGGCGGGCCCGTAGTGGCCGAAGTCGCACGAGAAGGCGATCGCCGGGACGCGCGCCTTGAGCGCCTCCATGGCGGCGCCGACGGTGCCGGAGTAGATCGTGTCGATCCCGATGTTGAGGCCGTCGTTGATCCCGGAGAGGACCAGGTCGGGCTTCAGGTCGAGGCCGAAGATGCCGAAGTGGACGGCGTCGGCGGGCGTGCCCTCGACGCTGTAGAGTCCTTCTTCCTGGCGGTAGGCCTTCGACTGGAACCAGCCGCCGCGGGAGACCGAGGCGCCGCTCATGTGCGTATGGGGGGCGACGACGGTGACGTCGCCGTACTTCTTCGCGAGGTCTGCAAGCAGCCTGATCCCGACGGCCTGGTAGCCGTCGTCGTTGGTGACGAGGATCTTCATCGGGGCAGCTCGATCCGCTTCTCGAGCTTCGGGTTCGGACGATAGCCGACGAAGGTATGGCCGATCTTCTGGACGACGGCGATCTGACGCTCCGAAAGCGCCAGGGCGACCTCGTCGAAGTCGCTCGCGGCGGTGTCGAGGAGGGCGATCTTGACGAGTTCGTTCTTCCGGACGAAGTCGTCGATCGCGGAGAGCAGCGTGGGGGTGAGCCCCTCCTTGCCCACCTGGAAGGCGGCCGGACGCGTCATCGCGAGGCTTCTGAGCTTGCTTTTCTGTTTCCCGGTCAGTTCGATCATGGGATTCCTTTCTTACGCCGAAGCATAGAGCGGGAGAAGCACCGCGAGGCTCAGGGCGTAGTAGATGACGAGGGTGGCGATGTCGGCGAGGGTCGTGATGAACGGTCCGGAGGCCACGGCCGGGTCCTTCTTGAGCCAGCTCATGAGGAGCGGGACGAACGCCCCGAGGACCGTTGCCGTCAGAAGCGCGACGGCGATCGCGAAGGCCGTGACGGCGCCGATCGCGATGTCCCGCGCGGCCGGCGGCCAGCCGTCGGCGATCGCGGCGGTGACGACGCCGACGCCGAACACGACCAGACCGATCCCGAGGCCCTCGATCAGACCGGTGACGATCTCGCGGCGCAGGGTCCGTTTGATCTGCGCGCGTTTCAGGACGTTGTCGTTCTTGGCGAGGTAGCGGATCATGACGGCGAGCGACTGCGTCCCCGAATTGCCCGACATGTCGAGGAGGAGCGGCAGGAAGATCGCGAGCTCCGCGGCCAGGCGGCGGGCGCCGTCGGAACTGGTGAAGGCGCCGTCGAAGAGCGAGAGCGCGATCGAGGACAGGGTCGAGAGCGCGAGCAGGACGAGGAGCCAGGGCAACCGGCTCTTCACCGACAGTTTGACCGACTTCTCCTCGGCCGCGATCTCGGCCGGGGCGACCGAGGCGAACTTGGCATAGTCTTCCGTCTTGATCTCGTCGATGACGTCCATCAGGTCGTCGTAGGTGACGATCCCGACGATCCGTCCGTCCTCGGCGATCGGCATCGAGGAGTTGCCGTAGTCGAGCATCATCCGCGCCACCGTCTCCTTCGAGGCGTGCGGGTCGGCGGAGACGACGTGCGGTTCCATGATCTCGCCGATCGTCTGCGAGGCGCGGGCGAGGATCAGGTCCTTGAGGTGGAGGGAGCCGACCAGCTTCTGCTTGTCGACGACGTAGAGGATCGAGATGTACTCGGTCTCGCCGGCGATGCCGGTGAGCTTCTTCATCGCGTCGGGGACCTTCATCGAGACGCCGAGTTCGACGAAGCTGTTGGACATCACCGAGCCGATCTCGACGTCGGCGTAGCTCCAGTACTTCTTCAGTTCGTTGCGTTTCTTCGGGGAGAGCTGGTTGACGAGGTCGATGTCGCTTTCAGTCTCCTCGAGGTACTGCAAAAGGTCGACGGCATCGTCGGTGTCCATCGCGTCGATGACGGCGACGGCCGCCGGCGTCGGGATCTCGCGGATGCAGGAAATGGCGTCTTCCCGCTCGAAATGCTCGAACACGTTTGCGGCGACGGCGACCGGGACGGCGGCGAAGAAGCGACGGCGGAGCTCCGGTTCGAGGCCGAGGAGCGCATGCGAGACGTCGAACGGATGGTATTCGTCGAGCAGCGTGACGAAGGCGGGGTCGTCCAGACGGGTCCGGATCAGGTCGGCCACTTCCGCGACATAGTCGCGTTCGGCGAGTTCTTCCTTGAGTTCCTCGTTCATGGCGTCACCCCCTCACATCAGCCCGCCGAGCAGGAGCGCGGCGAGACCGAAGTAGATGAGAAGCGAGAGGATGTCGTTGATCGTCGTGATGAACGGTCCGGAGGCGACCGCGGGATCGATTTTGACGAGCTTGCAGAGGATCGGCACGAAGGCACCGGCGACGGTCGAGACCGTGAGCGCGACGGCGATCGCGAGCGCGATCACGGCGGCGAACGGAAGCGTTTCGGAAAACGACGCGCCGTCGAGGGTGCGGAGGCCGAGGACCAGTCCGAAGACGACGACCCCGAGGACGAGGCCGTTGACGAGACCGGTCAGAAGTTCGTGGAACAGGTGGATCGACCGTTCCTTCCGGGTCTCGAGTCGGTTGTCGGCGAACAGCTGGATGATGACGCCGAGGCTCTGGGTGCCGGTGTTGCCGCACATCGAGAGCACCATCGGCATGAACAGCGCGAGCGTCGGAATCGCGGCGATCACGCCCTCGAAGCCGGCCACCACGGAACTCGTGACGACGTCGAGCAGAAGCAGGATGATCAGCCACGGCATGCGCTTCCGCACTGCGACGGCGGCCGACTCCTTCTCGTCGTCGACCTCGACGTCGGCGACCGCGGCGAGCTTGGCATAGTCCTCGTCGCTCTCTTCGTTCTGCGCCTCGATCATGTCGTCGAAGGAGAGGATCCCGAGGATGCGGCCGTCGTCGCCGACGACCGGCAGGAGCATGAAGTCGTAGTCGCGCATGATCCCGATCGCCTCTTCCTTGCGGGTGGTCGGGGTCACGGTGACGAGGTTGGTCGTCATCAGTTCGCGGATCGGGGTGTCGGGGCGGTTTCCGGAGGAGATGATCTCGCGGAGCGAGAGCACGCCGACGAGGACGCCGTCCTCGACGACGTAGAGGTTGTTGATGAACTCGGTCTTCCCGGCGGCGTCGACGAGCGCGCGGATCGCCTGCTTGACGGTCAGGGTCGGGGGAATCGCGACGAAGACGTCGTTCATGATCGAGCCGACGAGGTCGTCGTCGTAGTCGATCATGGCCTTGATGCCGTTGCGACGCTCGAGCGTGAGGAGGGCGAGGAACCGGACCCGCTCGTCGCGGTCCTTGAAGGCCTGCAAAAGGTCGACGAGGTCGTCGCCCTCCATCCCGTTCAGGATCCGGGCGGCGTCCGGAAGGGGCAGTTCCTTGACGTAGACGACGGCGTCCTCGGGATCGAGATGCTCGAAGACGTCGGCGAGGGTGGCGCCGTCGAGGAGGGCGTAGAACTTCTTCCGCTCGGCGGGATCGAACAGCGGGAGGGCCTGCGAGAGGTCGAAGTCGTGAAAGTCGGAAAGGCGCTCCTTCTTCTCGTCGACGCGGCGGTCGGAGCGCACGATCTCGACGATTTCGAGTTCGAACGGCGTCCGGATGTCGTTTTCTTCGTTCATCGGAATCCCTCCTTCCATCAGTCCATTGTACCATCATTCGAGGTTGTTTACAACCTCCGGAAAATAAGAATCAGGCCAAGCGCGGAAACGCTCGGCCTGATGGGTCGCGGAAACGGGGTTGCCTACTTCTTGAAACGGTCCTTGAGCCACGAGGGGATCGAGACGTCCTCGGGTTCTTCTTCGGGCTTCTTCGGCTGCTGCTTCTCGACCTCGCGCTTGACCTTCTCCTCTTTCTTGACTTCCTTCTTCGACTTCGGCGGTTCCTTCGCGGGAACCGGTTCGACGGCCGGGATCACCGGCTTCGGTTCGGTCTTGAGGAGCTGTTCGCGCTTGAGCGGGTCGTCGGAGAAGCCGGTCGCGATCACGGTGACGACGATCTCGTCGCCGAGGTCGGTGTTGATCGCGGACCCGTAGATGACGTTGATGTCGGTCGTCGAGCTCTTCTGGATCTCGTCGACGATCTCGTGGATCTCGTAGAGCGAGGCGTTGAGGCCGGAGGTGATGTTGACGATGGCGTCGGTGGCGCCGTTGATCGAGGTTTCGAGGAGCGGGCTCCGGATTGCGTCGCGGGCGGCTTCGACGGCGCGGTTCTCGCCGGAGGCGATGCCGATGCCCATGAGCGCGGTGCCCTTGTCCTTCATGACGGTCTTGACGTCGGCGAAGTCGACGTTGACGACGCCGGGGACGGCGATGATCTCGGTGATGCCCTGGACGCCCTGGCGGAGGACGTTGTCGGCCTCGCGGAAGGCGTCGAGGTAGGGCGTGTCCTTCTCGACGACGTAGAGCAGCTTGTCGTTGGGAATCACGATCAGGGTGTCGACGTAGGGACGGAGTTCCTCGACGCCCTGCATCGCGACGGTGGTGCGCTTGCGGCCTTCGAAGGAGAACGGCTTGGTCACGATGCCGATCGTGAGGCAGCCCATCTCGCGGGCGATGCGGGCGATCACCGGCGCGGCGCCGGTGCCGGTGCCGCCGCCCATGCCGGCGGTGATGAAGACCATGTCGGTGTCCGACAGGATCTCGCGGATCTCGTCTTCGGATTCGAGGGCGGCCTGGCGGCCGACCTCGGGATTGGCGCCGGCGCCGAGTCCGCGCGTGAGCATCTTCCCGAGCTGCAGGCGGACGTCCGCCTTGGAGAGGCGGAGGACCTGGGCGTCGGTGTTCATCGCGATGAATTCCACGCCCTGGACGTCGTTCTCGATCATGCGGTTGATGGCCGAGCCGCCGCCGCCGCCGACGCCGATGACCTTGATCATCGGTTTCTGGTTGAAATTCTCATTCATGTCGAACATGGAGGACCCCCCTGGCGCAGCTTCGTCGCGGTTTTGTGAAAACCCGGCGTGATGCTCTGCGCACGGCCTTCGGACACGATCTTGACGCCGGTCCGAAGCGGTGCGCGCTTTATAATCATTATACGTAATGTCGGGCGAATATTCAATAAGAGGAACGTATAATTCGATGTCCGGACGAACGTCCCTAGCGATAGTACCGGGCGAAGAAAGCGTCCTTGAAGGCGACGAGCCGGTCTTCCCTGACGGCGGCGCGGATCGCGTGCATCAGCCCCTTCAGGAAATGGAGGTTGTGATAGGTGACGAGCCGGAGTCCGAGGATCTCGTCGGCCTTGAAGAGGTGCCGGAGGTAGGAGCGGGTGTAGGTGCGGCAGACCTTGCAGTCGCAGTCGGGATCGAGCGGGCCCATGTCGTTTTCGTATTCCCGGTTCTTGATCACGACCTTGCCGTGCGAGGTCATCGCCGTGCCGTGGCGGGCGATCCGCGTCGGCAGCACGCAGTCGAACATGTCGACGCCGTTCATCGCGCCGACGATCAGGTCGTCGGGGGAACCGACGCCCATCAGGTAGCGCGGCTTGTCCTTCGGAAGCAGTTCGTCCATGTAGCCAAGGACCTCGTACATCTCGGCCTTGGTCTCGCCGATCGCGAGACCTCCGATCGAGTATCCCGGAAAGTCGATCTTCTGCAGTTCCGACGCGCAATAGGCGCGCAGGTCGCGGTGCGGTCCGCCCTGGACGATGCCGAACAGCGCCTGGCCGTCGGGGTCGGCGTGCGCGGCTTTGCCGCGCGCGGCCCACCGGACGGTCCGTTCGACGGACTTCTTCATGTAGTCGTAGGACGAATCGAACGGCGGACACTCGTCGAAGCTCATGATGATGTCGGCGCCGAGATTGTTCTGGACGCGGATGCTGTCCTCGGGGGTCATGAACAGGCGCTCGCCCGACAGATGATGCCGGAACTCGACGCCTTCCTCCCTGATCTTGCGGATCTTGGAGAGGCTGAAGACCTGGAATCCGCCCGAGTCGGTAAGCAGGCCGCCGTCCCATCTCATGAACCCGCGGATCCCGCCGTGGGCCTTGACGACGGCGTCCCCCGGCTGCAGCCAGAGATGGTAGGTGTTGCCGAGGATGAGGCCGTCGCTCACTTCCATCGTCTCCTGCGGGTCGAGCGTCTTGACGGTCGCCTGGGTGCCGACGGGCATGAAGATCGGCGTCTCGAAGTCGCCGTGGGACGTATGCAGGACGCCGATCCGGGCTTTCGTCTCGCGGGATGCGCGGACGACGTCGAAAGAGAACGGCATCGCCTTCAGCCGATCAGAGGATGGTGCCGTAGACGACGCCGGAAACGCCGGCGGCGTTCCCTTCGTCGGTATCGATGTGCATCGCCGTGGCGAAGTCGGCGCGGACGCGGCAGACGACGTCGCCGAAGATCAGCGAGCGGCCTTCGGTGTCGATGCGGACGAGGACCTTCTCCTTGTCCGAAAGACCCCAGGCGGCGGCGTCGGCCGGCGTCAGATGGATGTGGCGCTTGGCGATGATGACGCCCTCGGAGACGGTGATCTCGCCCTTCGGACCGACGATGCGGCAGGGGGCGCTGGCCTTGATGTCGCCGGATTCGCGGACCGGGGCGACGATCCCGATCGAGCGCGCGTCAGTGAGCGAAAGCTCGACCTGGGTGTCCTTGCGGACCGGACCGAGGATCGAGATGCCGGCGAGCTCCTTCTTCGGGCCGACGACGGTGACGCGTTCCTCGGCGGCGTACTGGCCGGGTTGGGAGAGGGGTTTCTTGACGGTAAGCTGGTATCCCGGGCCGAACAGCGTCTCGAGCGCGGTGGGGGACAGGTGCACATGACGTGCGGAAACTTCGACGAGTATTTTCTTTTCCATGGATGGAACCTCCTATAGGGACTTTGCGTGGATGGATGGAGCGGGCATCAATGCTTCGACGGCAGGATCAGCATTGCGTCGCCGAACGAGAAGAAACGGTACTTTTCGGCGATCGCGGCGGCGTAGGCGGAAAACACGATCTCCTTCGAGGCGAAGGCGGAAACGAGCATCACGAGCGTCGACTTGGGCAAATGGAAGTTGGTGATGAGACCGTCGATCGCCCGGAACCGGAAGCCCGGATAGATGAAGATGTCGGTCCATCCGGAAGCCGGAACGAAGCGGCCGTATTTCGCCATCACCGTCTCGAGCGTCCGCGTCGAGGTGGTGCCGACGGCGATGATCCGGCGACCTTCGCGGCGCGCGTCCTCGAGCGTCGCGGCCGTTTCGGCCGAGAGCGCGTAGAACTCGGAATGCATCCTGTGCGTCGTCACGTCCTCGACGGCGACGGGCCGGAAGGTACCGAGGCCGACGTGGAGGGTGAGGGAGGCGACGGTGACGCCATGGGCGCGGATCCGGTCGAGCAGTTCGGGGGTGAAATGCAGTCCGGCGGTCGGGGCCGCGGCCGATCCGACGACCTTCGAGTAGACGGTCTGGTAGCGGTCGCGGTCGGCGAGCTGTTCGTGGATGTACGGCGGCAGCGGCATCTCGCCGAGACGGTCGAGCAGTTCGAGGAACACGCCGTCGTAGGCGAAGCGGAGAAGGCGGATGCCCTCCTCGCCGACGCCCACGCAGGTCGCCTCGAGGAGTCCGTCGCCGAAGACGATCACGCTCTGTTCGCGGACCCGTTTGGCGGGTTTCGCGAGCGTCTCCCAGACGTCGCCCTCGAGTTGCCGGAGGAGCAGGATCTCGATCGCGGCGGCGGTGTCGCGCTTGATGCCGGCGAGCCGGGCGGGGAGGACCCGGGTGTCGTTCACGACGAGCACGTCGCCCTTTTCGAGATATTCGACGATGTTGTAGAAATGGTCGTGGACGAGCTCGAACGAATCGCGCCGGCAGACCAGAAGGCGCGAGCCCTGACGGTCCGAAAGAGGCGTCTGGGCGATCAGTTCGGGCGGAAGGACATAATCGAAATCGGAAGTCTTCATGTTCAGAACAGGCTGCCCTGGTATCCTTTCTTGAGATGCTGGTATCCCTTCTCGGTGACGACCCGGCCGCGGGGCGTCCGGCTGACGAAGCCCATCTGGATGAGATAGGGTTCGTACACGTCTTCGAGCGTCGTCGGGTCCTCGCTGATCGAGGTGGCGATCGTCTCGAGACCGACGGGACCGCCGCGATACTTGTCGATGATCGCGGCGAGGTACTCGCGGTCCTTGCGGTCGAGTCCGGTCTCGTCGATCTTGAGTTTTTCGAGCGCCGTCTTGGTCACGGCGGCAGTGACGACGCCGTCGTTCAGGACATCGGCGAAGTCGCGGACGCGGCGGAACAGGCGGTTGACGATGCGGGGGGTGCCGCGGCTGCGCTTGGCGAGTTCGCTCACGGCCGATTCGTCGATCGTGCAGTCGTAGATCCTCGCGGTGCGGCGACAGATGATCTCGAGGTCGGGGACATCGTAGAAGTCGAGCTTGTGGACGATTCCGAAACGATCGCGGAGCGGCCCGGTGAGGTCGCCGTAGCGCGTCGTCGCGCCGATCAGCGTGAACGGCGGGAGGTCGACGCGGATCGATTTGGCGCCCGCATCCTTCCCGACGACGATGTCGATCACGAAGTCCTCCATCGAGGAATAGAGGATCTCCTCGACGATCTTCGGCAAACGGTGGATCTCGTCGATGAAGAGCACGTCGCCCGGTTCGAGCGACGTCAGGATCGCGGCGAGGTCGCCGGTGCGCTCGATCGTCGGACCGCTGCAGGTTTTCATCGAGACGCCCATCTCGTTGGCGATCACCTGGGCGAGCGTCGTCTTCCCGAGTCCGGGAGGACCGTAGAGGAGGACGTGGTCGAGGGTCTCCTGCCGCTTCTTCGCGGCTTCGACGGCGACCTGGATCATCTCCTTGACGTTCGGCTGGCCGATGAACTCCGTGAACCGCTGGGGTCTGAGCGTCGCTTCGATCTCGTCGTCGACGAGCAGATTGTTGGCTATCACGCGTTTGTCCATCGTCTCCACCTCACATCCATTATATCAAAAAGCGGACGAAATTAACCTCGTTATTTTCCGGTCATTCGGTTGAAAAAAAGGACGGTATCGTCTATAATGACATTAATGGTCACGCCCGGGGTGGAAGAATGGCAGTAAAGCGCGTCGTCAAGCCAAACGAATCGCATCCGTCGACCCCCGTTTCCGAGCTGCGCGCCGCGCAACTCGCGGAGATCGACCGGACAGTCCGCGAAATCGAGCAGCAATACGACTTGGAAATCGCGAAAATCCAAGCAGATTTCGCTGTTTTCGAAGCGGAACGGAGAATGGAATACGAGCGACACGAAAGCGACTTCGGCGCGGCCCTGAAGGCCGTCGAGGACGAATACGCGGCGCTGTTCGCCATGCTCGACGCCGACCAGGCCGCCCACGCGGAGAAACTCGGCGGGGAACTCGCGGCCGAGGACGCGAAGTACCTCGAGATCGTCAAGGACTTCCAGACGATCCAGAACGAAGCCTTCGCCAAGTACCAGGAGATGAGCAAGAACGCCGCGGCCGCGATCGACCGGGAGGCGGAGATCCACCGCCGCTTCGTCGACGGCGAGGAACACCGCCTCGAGGAAATCAAGCGCGGCTATGCGGCGAGAAACGACGAGCAGTACGAACAGCTCCTGCGCGCCATGGACCAGTCCCGGAACATGCTCGACCAGCTCGCGCGCGATCTGGGCGACAGCGCCTTCAACGACGCCAAGTTCCTCTCCCAGGCGATCCTGCAGGTGCTCGAGAACCTGCGCGACACGAAGAACAAGATCACCGCCCTCTTCAAGACGACGACGTCCGTCTACGCCGCCAAGAAAAAGAAGATCGACGACCTTTCCGCCGTCCGCCAGAAGCCGCACTCGGTCGTAAACCAGTCGCTCGTCGACCAGTTCGTCCGCCAGATCGCGGCGGTCGAGAAGGAGAAGGCCAACTTCGACCGGCTCGTGAACGAGGAACTCGAGGAATCGAAGTCGATCATCGGGGGGAAGATCGTCGACGCCGACTCCCGGAACAAGCGTGCCGAGTGCGAGAAGTACATCATGATGTACCAGATCGTGATCGCCAAGGCGAAGTTCCTCCTCAAGCGCAACCAGCGGATGAGCGACCTGCTCGTCTCCAAATACCAGACCGAGATCCACAAGATCAAGGTCGACTCCTTCCGTCGCGTCGAGGAGGTCAAGCTCGCCTACTACATGCCGAGCCAGTTCTACCAGAACTCGATCAACCTCTATTCGAACTTCGCGTTCTTCGTGAACGAGTCGTTCGACGAGATCGACAACATGCTCTCCGACTTCATCCGCTTCAACCAGCTCCTGACCCAGACGCGGGTCCAGTACATCCAGACGTCGGCGAAGGTCTTCGCCGACTTCAAGGTCGACATGCTCGTGACCGTGAACGCCGTGACCGCGAAGCTCTCCGAACTGATCGCCGACATCGACCGCATCTCCACCGACATCATCGCCCTCGAGTCCAACAACCGCCTCGAGGTCGCCGAGGTCAAGAAGCAGATGGAGAACGCCGAGATCACCGGCGACTACCACAAATACCTGAAGAACCTCGAGTTCGACCGCTTCTTCGCCGACTTCCAGCACGACAACAACGCCAAGGCGATCCAGATCCGGGCCGACGAGAACGACCAGCTCCTGCAGATCGAGCGCAAGGCCACCGCGGCCAACCGCGAGCGCCGCGTCGAGATCGCCGAGTCGCGCCGCGACCGCGCCCTCGTCATGCTCGAGAAGGAGATCCACGACCAGGCCCTCGACAAGCAGTTCGTCCTTGCCGAAGCCGCCTTCCGCCGTCAGTCCGCGCTGATCGACGAGGAGGCGAAGCGCCGGACCGCCGCGGCGCTCGCCGTAGGCGACCGCACCGACCGGCTCTACGAAGCCGCCTTTCGCGAACGCGAACGCGTCCTCGAGACGACCCGCGCCGACGGCTCCGCCGCCGTCGTCGACTACGTCCGACGGACGCAGAAGTTGATCGACCTCGACCGGACCCGGACCGCCGCGGCGAAGGACTACGTCGCCGAGGTCGACGATCCCCGCAAGCGCGCCTACTTGCTCGAGGGCGAGCGCAACCGCGCCCTTCGCGCGCTCGACCTCACCTTCATGAAGGAGACCGCGGCGCATCGCCGCGCGATCGACTACTACCACCACTACGCCTACGTCGCCAACCGCCATCTCATCGAGCGCGTCGACCGCCACCTGACCGCCTTCGGACGGCTGCTTCTCGACCTCCGTCCGGAGACCATCGACCTCCAGATCGAATCGCTTTCGCTCTCGCGCTTCTACCGCTACGAGGTCCTCGCCTCGATGGATGAGGCGAAATCGACGATCGCCGAAATCGCCCGCAAGGCCGAATCGCACGATCTCGCCGGCGAAACCCTCGCCGCGATCGAGACGGCGTTTGCGCGCTTCGCGATCCTGTCCGCGGAACGTTCGTTCCCGATCCGCGGGGCGACCCGCCGGCGGAAGGCGATCGAAGGCTTCTACGTCGAGGCGATCCTGATCCTGCGCGACTACGAAGCCGTCCTCGACCGCTTCTTCGACCGCCTGCTCGACGCCACGATCACGCGCGATGTCCTCGTCGTCCACGACGCGATGCAAGCCTCCGAGCGCAAGAAGACGATCGTCGACCAGCACTACGACCTCGAGATCTGGCGCGCCGCCCGCCGGCCGTTGAAGGACGGGGAACACTTCGCCGCCCTCGACGGCGAGCACCGTTCCTTCGAAACCGCGATGTCCGAACGCGTCTATCGCCTGAACCGAAGCTACGAAGAGGGCGTCGACGAGGAGCACCGCCGCCTCGCCTTCGTCAAGAAGCGCCTCGACCGCGACCTGCACGGCGTCCGCCGCGACATCAAGCGCGACGTCGCGACAATCGAGAAGGACCGGCGCGACGGCCACTCTCTCGCGAAAATCCGTTTCGACCGTCTGGTCGCCGCCTACGAGGACATGAAGCTCTCGCTCCACGAGAAGATGGAAGCGGAGAACCGCGCGATCGACGCGAAACTCGAGGAGCGCGAGAACGAGATCAAGGCCCGGCTCGATTCCCTCGCCACCACCGTCCAAGGGCTCCCCGCCCAGAAACAGGAGCGGCTCGACGTGCTCGACGCCGACAAGACCGCGCTCGTCGTCGCCCGCAAGAAGATCCTCGAGGCCGAACTCTCCGAACTCGAGAGCCTCAAGTTCAACGCCCGGCCGATGTTCGTCTCGAAGATCCAGGCGATCCGCGACCGCCTCCCGCAGGACTACGTCGACCTCTACCGCCGGATGGCGAAGGCCGAGGACGACTACGTCCGCGAGCACCGCACCACCGAGGAGACCTTCGACGCCGCCTTCCAGCGGTTCGTCGAGAACCAGAAGGAATACGAGGCGATCATCGCCAACGACGCCGTCGTGATGCATCCCTTCGACCGCCAGGTCGACGTCACCGACCGGATCCTGCAGAAGACCGACGAGGCCTTCAGGGACTCGATGGCGAAGGCCGAAGGCACCCGCGACCAGATCCGCGAACGCACCGCCGAAACCGCCGAAACGCAGAAACGCATCCTGAACGAATAGAGGAGGTGACCCCCATGGCCAAGGAACCCGAACGCGAACAGACCCGCACGACCCTCGCCTCCGACCACAAGAACGCCGTCGGCGCCGCCTTCGCCGCGGAGGCGTCGCTTTACGAGGATTTCTTTCAGCGCATCACCCATCGCGCGAAGACCCACCGCGCGATCACGCTGAACAACCTCACCGCCGTCGAGGAGCGTCTCGATACGCTCAAGGACGAGGCGGCGAAGCTCAAGGACTCGATCTTCTTCCACGACGAGGAGGTCGTCGTCGAACGCTCCCAGATCATCCGCGCGACCGAGACCGCCGTCCACGACCACAATGTCGCGATCCTCGACTACGACCGCCTCAACGCGGCCAAGGTGATCGACGCCGCGGACGATCTGTCCCGCTCGCTTCTGGTCGTCAAGACCGACTTCTTCAAGACCCAGGAACGCGAGTACCTCCAGGCCCTGATCGGCACCGAGGACTACTTCGAGTTCTACATGCAGAAATCGACCGAGTTCCAGTCAGTCCTGGTCCGCTACGAAACCGAGATCGCGAAGATCTTCCAGTCGCTCGACGCCGAGATCGAGGGCATGGACGCCCTGATCGGGAAGATCATCCGCGACAAGAACGCCAAGGTCGCCTCAATCGAATCGTTCTACGACCGCGAGATGAAGCACTACTGGGACAACCAGTACACCTACAGCGCCGAACCCGACCCGACCTCGATCGAGATCCAGGCGATCGCCTCGGACAAGATCAACCAGTTCAACGCCTACAAGGAGCACTCGCTCCGCCGCGACGCCGACATCAAGCGGGCGCTCGAGGCGGACTACGCGGCCGTCTACGACCGCGTCTACCAGCACCTCCTCCGCCGCGCCTCGTACGCCCTCGTCGACAAGTACGACTTCTTCGACGATCCGGAGCGCTACCTCGACCTCGCCAGACGCCGCGTCGCGGCGCTCTCCGCCGAGAAGAAGCATCCGGGCCTGCAGGCCGCGGCGCACAACCTGAAGCGCCTCGAGGCCTGGACCGCGATCCGCGACAAGGCGCGCAGGCGCGCCGACTTCATGCTCCGCCGGCAGCTGCTCGAGAAGAAGCGCCTGCTGCTGCTCGCCGAGGCCGAGACGGCGCGGGCGATCGGGAAGATGGCCCGTTCGCTCGACGAATACCTCGCCGTGATCCGGATCGACCCGTTCCTCGCGCAGACGCTCGGCGACGAGTCGAGCAAGGCGATCAAGGAAGAGCGCCTCGAACTCTCGATGCTCCGCGTGAACAAGGAGCTCAAGACCAACATCAACTACGACATCCAGTCGGCCAAGATCAAGAGCCAGATCAACGGACTCGAGACGAAACTGACCCACGCCGTCAACCGCCAGATGCTCGCGGAGGAATCCGAACTGCTCCAGAAGATCGCCGACATCAACGACTTCGCGATCGAGAGCCGAGCCCGTATCGAGGCCCTCCGGCATTCCGTCGATCGCGAGCGGATCGAGGTCGCGCGCGTCGAGCGCGCCGCCAACGTCCACCTCTCCTGGCTCGTCGATTCGCTCAACACCGACCGCATGTGGCTCTCGCTCGTCTTCGACGAACTCGTCAAGCGCGTCCGCGAGGGGGAGACCCACGAGGTCTACGTGGTCGAGGCGAAGGCCGAGATCGAACTGCTCCTGAAGGAATACGAGATGAAGGCGATCCACTTCAAGACCGCCTACGAGAACGAGCTCGCCTTCCTCGTGATGCAGAAGTCGCGCGTCGCCGAGGAGACGAAGATCGACCACGACTTCATCCTCACGACCTACCAGAACCAGATGCGCTTCGCGCGCGAACAGGTCGAGTTCGCCGAGAGCGAGTACCGTCTCCGCCTCGAATCGCTCGCCGATGCCGTCGAGGACGAGCGCCGCTTCCACCGCGAGGCGATCGACAACGTCCGCGATCGCTTCGGGCGTGAGATCCGGCTCGCCGAGGACGAGTACCAGGCCCGGCTCTACACCGAGGCGCAGCGCCTCGAGCTCGAACAGGATCCGAAGAAGCGAAAGTCGATCCAGGGCGAACTCAACCGCCAGCGTCAGCTCCGCGATTCGAAGGTGAACATGCTCGTGAGGTCGCAGTCCGACGACGAGGCCATCGCCGCCGCAAGCCGCGAGCTCTCCCGTCTCGACGACTATCTCGAGGAGGGCGCCCGCGAGGCGGAACGCCTCAAAGACGCCACCGTCGCGCAGTTCACCGCCCTCTACGAATACGCCCGCGTCCGCTACGAGGCGCTCAAGCCCTACCTCGACTCCTCCGTCGACGTCCTCGACCCGGCGTTCTTCGATTCCCTGCAGAAGATCAACGACCGCCGCCACTACGAACTGAAGCTCGCCGAGGCCCGTCTCGACGATCGCATCGGGCCGCTCCTCGACCGGTACCGCGAGGTCTTTTTCAAGCAGACCGCCGGCTACGACCGGGCCCAGTACCTCGAACTCGTCGACGCGATCATGGCGTCGCGGGAACGTTCCGAGGCGGTCTACCGCACCGGCCTCGAGGCCGTCGAGAAGGAATACCGGGAACGGCTTTCCGTCGTCGCCGCGTCCGAAACCGCGTCGAAGGCCGCCTGCGACGGCGCCCGCGCGGAACTGAAGGGGCGCACCGACGCCGCCCGCGCGCAGCTCGAGACCCGCGCCGCGGCGCTCGAGACCGCCTACGTCGCCGAAGTCGCGCAGGCGTCCGACACGCTCCAGAAGACGATCGCCCGGCTGACCGCGGAATATCAGGACGCGCTCCGCTCGCACACCCAGATCTCGCGCGAGCTCTCCGACGACTTCGCCCGCTTCCTGCAGGCGAACCGGAAGTACGTGAAGACGGCGATGCGCCAGGTGAAGTACCGTCGGATCGTCGCGCCGCTGCGCCGCGCCAACGCCAAGAAGACGGCTAGGATCGTCCGCGACATCCGGAAGAAATACCGCCGCTACGCGATCACGATCGAATAGTCATCGAAACAGAAAGGCGCCGGATGCCCGTTCCCACGGACATCCGGCGCCTTTTCTTCATTCGCGGCGCAGGTTCTCGAAGAAGCCCTCGCGGTCGGCGAGGAAGCGGGACAGAAGCGAGAACGCCTCGATCTCACTGTATTTCCGCCTGCGGATCGACGTTCCCTCGAATGACAGGATGTCGGCTTCGGGAATCCCGGCGAGGACCGGCGAATGGGTCGCGATCAGAAACTGGCATCCTTCCGCGACCCCCTGGTCGATCATGACGAGCAGTGCGAGCTGGTTCTGGAAGGAGAGCGGCGTCTCCGGTTCGTCGAGCAGGAAGAGCGAGTCGGGGCGGAGCCGGGAGGCGAAGAAGTCGAGGTAGCTTTCGCCGTGGGAGGAGGCGGAGAGGTCGCGGCCGTACATCCCGTCGAGCTCGGCGAGGGTGCGTTCCGCCGGCGCCGCCGCCATCATCTTCGCGAAGTCGGACTTGCGGGTGTATTCCTTGGCGACGCGGTCGAGTTCTTCGTGGGCGTACTCCTTCTCGGCGGCGATGTACCTCAGGTACGTGGCGAAGTCGGATGCGGCGAAGTGGAAGCCTTTGGGCCGGACCGGACGGAAGACGGTCTCGACGAAGGCGGACGCCTGGCGGAAGAGCGCGGCCCGGGACCGATTCAGCGGATCGTCCTGGGCGATCCGCACCAGCCCCGCCTTCGCCCCGACGAGGTCGAGGAGGGTCGACTTCCCGCTCCCGTTCTCGCCGATCAGGACCGTGACCGGAGCGGTGAGGACGAGGTCGAGGTCGCCGGACAGCGCCGGCACCGTGAAGGGATAGGCGGGCGGACGCCCCGGGAGCAGCCGGATCCGTTCGAGCCTGGACATCGTCTCAGCCGATCCGCTTCAGGAGCGAAGCGCCGATGTCGGGGGCGGCGACGCCGAAGTCGTCGGCGACGGTCGCGCCGATGTCGGCGAAGGTGTCGGAATCGGGCAGGATGCGGCCGGCGAGCCCCTTGGCGAACAGGAAGAGCGGGACGTACTCGCGGGTGTGGTCCGTGCCCGCGTGGGTCGGGTCGTTGCCGTGATCGGCGGTGATCATGAGGAGGTCGTCGTCGCGCAGCAGGGGGATCAGGTCGGCGAGGTCGCGGTCGAACTCCTCGAGCGCGAGCTTGTAGCCGAAGGGGTCGCGGCGATGGCCGTACATCGCGTCGAAGTCGACGAGGTTGACGAAGCAGAGACCGGTGAAGTCGGCCTTCGCGATCGCCTTCGTCTTTTCCATTCCGTCGTGGTTCGAGACGATGCCGTGGTGCGCGGTGATCCCGGAGCCGTTGAAGATGTCGCGGATCTTCCCGACCGAGATGACATCGAGCCCCGCCTCCGCGAGACGGTCCAGGACCGTCGGGGCGAAGGGGGAGAGGGCGTAGTCGTGGCGGTTCGGGGTGCGGCGGAAGCCGTCTTTGGCGTTCCCGACGTAGGGACGGGCGATCACCCTTCCCACCTTCCATTCGGGCCGGAGGGTGAGTTCGCGGGCGACGTGGCAGTCGTGGTAGAGTTCCTCGAGCGGGATGACCTCCTCGTGGGCGGCGATCTGCAGGACCGAGTCGGCCGAGGTGTAGACGATCAGGTCGCCGGTCTTCATCTGGTGCGGCCCGAGTTCGACGAGGATCTCGGTGCCGGAGGCGGCCTTGTTTCCGACGACCTTGCGGCCGGTCTCGCGTTCGAGCGCGGCGATCAGTTCGGGGGGGAAGCCGGTGTCGGTGAACGTCTGGAAGGGGATCGAGGTCTTGAGCCCCATGATCTCCCAGTGGCCGGTCATCGTGTCCTTGCCGGCGGAGAGCTCCGCCATCTTCAGGGCGACGGCGCGGGGGGATGCGGTCGGCGGGACGCCCTCGATCGCGGTCAGGTTTCCGTAGCCGAAGGACTGAAGCGTCGGCAGATGGATCCCGCGGGTCGCGCGGGAAAGGTTTCCGATGGTGTCGGCTCCGACGTCGCCGAACTTGGCGGCGTCCGGCATCGCGCCGCAGCCGACCGAATCCATCACGATGAGGAAGATGCGCTTGTAGGTCATGGTCTGTTCTCCTTCTTTTCTTTGGCGGCGCGCGGATGGGCCGCCTCGTAGGCGTCCCGCAGGCGAAGCTGCGAGACGTGGGTGTAGATCTCGGTGGTGACGACGTCCTCGTGGCCGAGCAGTTCCTGCACGGCGCGCAGGTCGGCGCCGTTTTCGAGCATGTCGGTGGCGAAGGAATGGCGGAACGTGTGCGGCGAGACCGGCTTCTCGATCCCGGCCGCTTCGGCGAGCTTCTTCACGATCTTGAAGAAGCCGACGCGCGAGAGCCGGGTGCCGTTCTTGTTCACGAAGACGCCCTCCTTCGCGGCCGGATGGATCAGCGGGCGGGAGTCGACGAGGTAGCGGCGGAGGGCGAGGACGGTCGGTTCTCCGAGCGGGACGATGCGCTCCTTCCCGCCCTTCCCGAGGACGTGGACGACGCCGTTGGGCAGATGCAGGTCGGCGATCTTCAGGTTGAGGAGCTCGGAGACGCGCAGGCCCGAACCGTAGGCGAGTTCGACGAGCGCGACGTTGCGGAGGGCGAGCGGCGACTCGTCGGCGCGCGCGGCCAGAAGCAGCCGCTCGATCTCGACGCGGTTCATCACCACCGGCAGGGTCCGCTGCGCCTTCGGCTGCCGGACGGCCTCGATCACGTTTCGGGGGACGAGGCCTTCCGATTCGGCGTAGCGGTGGAACGACTTGATCGCCGAGAGCTTCCGCTGGATGCTCTTGACGGCGAGGCCGTCGCGCTTCATCTTCGCGAGGTAGTTGAGCGCATACGTCTTCGTGATCTGATCGATCCGGACGGCATGGTAGTTCTTCTCCATGAACTCGAGGTACTTCTCGAGGTCGGAGCGGTAGGAGGACAGGGTGTTCTTCGCGAGGTTCCGGGTGATCCGGAGGTAGTAGACGTATTCCTTCAGGAGCTTGTCGTTCATCCCCGGCACCTCACGCGAAGCTCCGCTCGACGTAGTTCATGAGCATGAACCCCTTCTCGGTCAGGCGGATCGACCGGCCGTCGATCGCGACGAGGCCCTCGGCCTCGTTCTGGCGCAGGCGCGGGAACCGGAGGAGGACGTCGACCTTGAAGCGGAGCCAGAGGTCGGTCACGTCGATCCCGGAGGCCTTCCGAAGACCCATCACGCAGGCCTCGCGGACCGGATCGCACGGATCGGGAATGCGTCCGCCGACGCCGCTCTTCTTCACGGCGGCGAGGTAGCGCGACAGCGTCGTTTCGTTGTGGAACCGGACCCCGTGCGAAAGCGAATGCGCCCCCATCCCGACGCCGAGATAGTCGTGCACGTCCCAGTAGAGCAGGTTGTGCTTCGACTCGAAGCCGGCGATCGCGAAGTTCGAGACTTCGTAGCGGAGGTAGCCGCGGGCCGGAAGGGTACGGTTGACGAGTTCCGCCATCGCCGCTTCGGTCTCCTCGTCAAGCGGTTCCAGGCGGCCTTCCTTCCATTCGTGGTACAGGATCGTCCGCGGCTCGAGGATCAGGGTATAGAACGACAGGTGGGTCGGCTGGAGGCGGGTCGCGAAATCGAGGTCGCGGCCGAGTTCCTCGACCGTCTGGGTCGGCAGGGCGTAGATGAAGTCGAGGTTGACGTTGTAGAAGTGGATGTCGTGGAGCGCGCGCATCGCCCGCTCGACGTCCTCCCGCCCGTGGGTCCGTCCCATCAGGCCGAGGAGCCGCGGTTCGCCGGACTGGACCCCGAGGGAGAGGCGGGTGACGCCCTTCGCCTTCAGCATCCTCGCGAATTCGCCGTCGACGTCGTTCGGATTCGCCTCGACCGTGAATTCCTTCAGATGCGGGACGTTCACGACGCTTGCGAGGAAGTCGCACAGGTCGGAAAGCGCCTCGACGCCGAGGGAGGAGGGGGTGCCGCCGCCGACGTAGACGGTGTCGACGTCAGAAACCTCGGCGCGGACGGCGTCGAGTTCGGTCTTGAGGGCTTCGAGATACTGTTCGCGGACCGGTGCCGGCGCGACCGTCTTGGGAAAGTCGCAGTAGGCGCAGATGCGGTCGCAGAACGGAATGTGCACGTAAAGTCCCTTGGACAATGTGATCACCTGACATTATGTTAACATAAAAGCGCGAAAAGCGACAGCGATCGGCATCGGATCGCGAAAAAAGACGCCGTGACGGGTCCGTCACGGCGTCGTTCACGGATTCGGCTGCGGGACGATCGTCACCTCGAGGCGACAGGCGGTGCGCCCGCAGTCGAAACCGATGTAGTAGGTGCCGTCCGCAGGCGCCGTGAAGAACGGAGAGCCGCCGTGGAAGTAGATCCCGGCGGAATTCGCGACCCCGATCGAGAGCGCCATGTCCGTGCCCGTCCATTCGATCAGGTAGTCGCCCGCCTCGAGTTCGATCCGGAGCCAATGGAATCCGCTGCCGCCGGCGACGAAGACGCGGGTCGTCTCGTCCGGCCGGGCGTCGACCGCGGCCCCGAACGTCTGCGTCGGCAGGCCGTAGTACGGATCCTCGGGCTCGGTGCGCGCCGGGACGTCGCGGAGCGCGAGGGAGGTCGTCACGCCGATGTCGAAGGTGAATTCGATGCCCTGCATCATGAACTCGAAGTCCTCGAGCGTCGCCGCGATCGAGAGGGTGTCCTCGCGGTTGTCGATGTCGACGAGAAGATCGACCGCGACGTCGGCGAGATCTTCGCGTTCAAGCCCGGACGCGGCCGCGATCTCAGTCGCCATCTCGTAGCCGAAGCCCTCCTCCGCGCCGAGATCGACGGAGAGCCCGAAGGTCCCGTCGTCGTTTCTGACGATTCCCTCGAAGTCGTCGATGCCGATGGCGGTGCGGTCCCCGGCTTCGAATCCCGAGAGCGCCGCGAGGTCGTCTTCGGTGAAGCCGTCGATCGGGTACAGGACGTCTTCCCCGACCCACTGGTAGGCGACCTTAGCGTCCTCTTCCTCGAAGACGAGGATCCGCGTCGTCTCGCCGTCCGACGTGACGGTCGCGTCGATCAGGAAATCGTCGAGGTAGACGTCGCTTTCGATGTCGTAGGAAAACGACTCCGACTGCTCGTAGCCGAGATAGCGGTATCTTGCGTCGACCGTCGTCGACATCGTGTAGGAATAGGCGTCGGCGCCGGCGAACTTCATCTCGAAGAACGCGCTCTGCGACATGAACCCGAGCCGTTCGACCGCGGTGGCGAGGGCGCATCCGGAAAGCAGGAAGGAAACGGTCAGGACGGAAAGAAATCGCAGAGTTCGCTTCATCATGGTCCCCCATCGGCGCGACGGTGAACGATTGCGCGCCCATGTCGATTATACCATCGTTTCGGACGAATGAAAAGAAAAAACGAAAAGGACGACGATCAGTTGTCGTCGTCCAGCCGGAGCACGCTCATGAAGGCTTCCTGGGGAATCTCGACCGAACCGACGGCCTTCATCCGCTTCTTGCCTTCCTTCTGCTTGTTGAGGAGCTTCATCTTGCGGGAGATGTCGCCGCCGTAGCACTTCGCGAGCACGTCCTTGCGGAGCGCCTTGATGTTCGTGCGGGCGATGATCTTGGAGCCGAGCGCCGCCTGCACGGGGATCTCGAACAGCTGGCGCGGGATCAGTTCCTTCAGCTTGATGCACATCTTCGAGCCGCGGTCGTAGGCGAAGTCCTGGTGGACGATGATCGCCAGGGCGTCGACCGGCTCGCCGTTCAGGAGGATGTCCATCCTCGTGAGCTTGGAGGTGCGGTAGCCGTGGAGCTCGTAGTCGAGCGAGGCGTAGCCCTTCGTGTAGGACTTGAGCTTGTCGAAGAAGTCGAAGATGATCTCCGCGAGCGGCATCTCGTAGAGGAGCTCGACGCGGGACGTGGAGATGTACTGCATGTCCTTGAAGACGCCGCGCTTGTACTGGCAGAGCTCCATGATGTTCCCGACATAGTCGGAGGGGGTGATGATCGTCGCCTTCACGATCGGTTCCTCGATGTGGTCGACCTTCGAGGGGTCGGGCAGCATCGCCGGATTGTCGATCTCGATCACGCTTCCGTCGGTGAGGACGACCTTGTAGCCGACGGAGGGGGCGGTGGCGATGATGTTCATGTCGAACTCGCGTTCCATCCGCTCCTGGAAGATCTCCATGTGGAGCAGGCCGAGGAAGCCGATGCGGAAGCCGAAGCCGAGTGCCTGGGAGGTCTCGGGTTCGTACTGCAGGGCGGCGTCGGAGAGCTTCATCTTCTCGAGCGCGTCCTTGAGGTCCTGGTAGTCGTCGGCCTCGACCGGATAGATCCCGCAGTAGACCATCGGCGTGAGCCGGCGGTAGCCCGGAAGCGGCGCGGATGCGGGGCGCGTCGCGGAGGTGACGGTGTCGCCGACGTGGATCGTCTCGATGTTCTTGATCTGGGCGGTGAACCAGCCGACGTCGCCGGCCGCGAGAAACGGACGCGACTCCTCCTTGGGAGTGAAGACGCCGGTCTCCATGACCTCGTATTCGGCGGCGGTCGCCATCATCCGGATGCGGTCGCCCTTTTTGATCAGGCCGTTCATCACGCGCACGAGCGGGACGACGCCGCGGTAGGTGTCGTAGTAGGAGTCGAAGATGAGGCACTGGAGCGGTTCGTCGACCGACCCGGACGGGGCCGGGACGTTCTTGACCACGGCTTCGAGGATCTCGATGATCCCGATGCCCATCTTCGCGGAGGCCGGGATCGCGGCGTTCCCGTCGAGCCCGATCGTGTCGGCGAGTTCCTTCCGGACCTTCTCGACGTCGGCGGACGGCAGGTCGATCTTGTTGATGACGGAGACGATCTCGAGGTCGTTGTCGAGGGCGAGGTAGACGTTGGCGAGCGTCTGCGCCTCGATCCCCTGCGAGGCGTCGACGACGAGGATCGCGCCGTCGCACGCGGCGAGCGAGCGCGAGACCTCGTAGGTGAAGTCGACGTGGCCGGGGGTGTCGATCAGGTGGAAGACGTAGTGCTGTCCGTCCTTGCTCTTGTACTGGAGTTCGACGCTGTTCAGCTTGATGGTGATCCCGCGCTCGCGCTCGAGGTCCATCGAGTCGAGCAGCTGGTTCTTCATCTCGCGCTCGGGAACGGCGTCGCACGCCTGGAGGATGCGGTCGGCGAGCGTCGACTTGCCGTGGTCGATGTGCGCGATGATCGAGAAGTTGCGGATGTGCTTCTGGCGTTCCTGCAGTTCCAACTTGTCCGGCATGGCGTTCGCCTCCTCTCCGTTGCGGTCTTATTCTATCACAAACAGCCGTTTTTTGCAGTAAAAAAAGCATAATGGGTTGGATTATGCTTTTTTCGGCCGGATGATGTGTAAGCCATGTTCTGTCCCCCCTGCGGGGTGGCGATCATTTATCTACGGCTTTCGCCGTCGGTCGGCTGGATTCAGTTCTCCGCCTTCCGTTCCCCTACCGAAATTTGGGTTTCTAGCTTGTGGGGTTTACCGCGTTTCATCCTTGCGTGTTCCGCAAGGCTCGTCTCTGTGGCACCTTGGGGCTACCGGGGCCTTTGACATCCCTTTCGCCGCCGTCACCGATTGCTCGGTGCCCATACTTATCGGTTCGTATGGCGCAAACGTTACGGGCGTCGCAGCCCGTGCTAGCATGGACTTTCCTAACGCCGAAGCGCTCGATCGCCCGATCATCCGACACCTTATTATAACACGTTTCCCTACTTTTTCAGCGATTCGAGGATGGCCTTGCGCGACAGGTCGACGCGGCCCTTCTCGTCGATCTCGGTGACCTTCACCGTGATCATGTCGCCGAGCTTGACGACGTCCTCGACGCGCTCGACGCGCTTTTCCGCGAGCTTCGAGATGTGGCAGAGGCCGTCCTGGCCGGGCCACAGTTCGACGAAGCAGCCGAACTTCTCGATGCGGACCACCTTGCCGGTGTAGATTTCGCCGACCTGGACTTCGCGGACGATGTCGGCGACGAGCTTCATCGCCTGGTCGATCCAGTAGACGTCCGTGTGCATGAAGATGACGCGGCCGTCCTGCTCGATGTCGATCTTGACCTCGTTGCAGCGCTCGACGATCGACTGGATCATCTTTCCGCCGGGGCCGATGACGTCGCGGATCTTGTCGACGTTGATGCGCATGATCTTGACCTTCGGGGCGTACTTGGAGAGTTCCTTGCGCGGTTCGGGAATCGCCGCGAGCATGACGTCGAGGATCTGCAGACGTCCCTTGCGGGCCTGTTCGAGGGCTTCCTGCATGACTTCGCGGGAGATGCCGTCGACCTTGATGTCCATCTGCAGGGCGGTGATGCCGTCCTTCGTGCCGGCGATCTTGAAGTCCATGTCCCCGAAGTGGTCCTCGAGGCCCTGGATGTCGGTGAGGATCGTGACCTTGTCGCCCTTCTTGACGAGGCCCATCGCGATGCCCGCGACCGGCGCCTTGATCGGGACGCCCGCGGCCATGAGCGACATCGTGCCGGAGCAGATCGTCGCCTGCGACGAGGAGCCGTTGGACTCGAGGACTTCGGAGACGACGCGGATCGCGTACGGGAACTCGTCCTCGGACGGGATCACCTGGAGGAGGGCCCGTTCGCCGAGGGCGCCGTGGCCGACTTCACGCCGTCCGGGGGAGCCGTAGCGGCCCGTCGATCCGACCGAGAACTGCGGGAAGTTGTAGTGCAGCATGAACCTTTTCTCGTCGTCGAGGGTGACGCCTTCGATCAGCTGCGCGTCGCGCAGCGGGCCGAGCGTCGTCGCGGCGAAGACCTGGGTCTGACCGCGGGTGAAGAGGGCGGAGCCGTGGGTGCGTTCGAACAGGTCGACCTCGGCCGCAAGCGGGCGGATCTCGTCGCAGGCGCGTCCGTCCGGACGGATCCTGTCTTCCGTGATGAGCCGGCGGACTTCGTCGACGAGGATGGCTTCGAGCACCTTGTTCACGAAGTAGATGTTCTTCTTGATTTCGTCCTTGTCGAGGCCCTGGGCCTTGAACTGTTCCTCGAGGGTGGTGCGGACCTCTTCGTTGACGGCTTCGATCGCGTCGCCGCGCTCGAGCTTTTCCTTGATTACGATCGCCTTGACGATGCGGCCGCCGTCGAGTTCGCGGACGGCCTTGTCGATCTCGGCGGGGACGGTCTCGTAGAGAACCTCGATCAGGGGCTTGGCGTTCTCGGCGATGATCATCTCCTGGAAGGCGACGAGCGTCTTGATCTGCTCGTGTCCGAACATGATCGCTTCGAGCATGTCGGCTTCGGAGACCTGCTTGGCGCCGGCCTCGACCATGTTCACGGCGTACTTCGTGCCGGCGATGGTGAGGTCGATGTCCGACTGGAGGGATTCCTCCGCCGTCGGGCAGCAGACCAGCTTGCCGTTCACGCGGCCGACCTGGACCATCGCGACGGGGCCGTTGAACGGCACGCCGCCGAGGCCGAGCGAGAGCGACGACCCGATCAGGGCGGCGATCTCCGGCGAGTTGTCCGGGTTCACCGACATGACGGTGTTGATGATCTGGACTTCGTTTCTGAAGTTCTCGTCGAACAACGGGCGGATCGGACGGTCGATCGCGCGGGCGTTCAGCGTCTCGTGCTCCGAGGGACGGCCTTCGCGGCGGAAGAAGCCGCCCGGGATCTTGCCGACGGAGTACATCTTTTCCTGGTACAGGACCATCAGGGGGAAGTAATCGAGATCCTCCTTCGGTTCGCCGACGACCGCGACGGAGAGCACGGCCGAATCGTTGAATCTCACCAAAGCCGCTCCGGTGGCCTGTTTGGCGAGCTGCCCGACCTCGACCTGCAGCGTGCGGCCGAAGAAATCGAGCTTGTACACTTTCTTTTCTGTGGTTTCACTCATTTATGTCTACCTCTTTTCGGTTGATGATCGCGTTCATAGAACCATTATACCATCGCGACGGATGAAATCATCCGTCCTTCGTCCCGCCTGACAAAAGATAAGCACCCAAAAGGACTTTGGGTGCTTCGGCGTTCGGCTAGCGGCGCAGGCTGAGTTTCTGGATCAGCGTCTGGTAGCGCTCGGGAGAGACCTTCTGCAGGTAATCGAGCAGGCTTCTGCGTTTCCCGACCTTCATCAACAGACCGCGTTTGGAATGGAAGTCGTGCGCATGAACCTGCAGATGCTGGTTCAGGAGCGCGATCTCCTCGGTGAGCAGGGCGATCTGGATCTCGGGGGAACCGGTGTCCCCTTCCTTGAACTGGTACGCCTTGACGATTTCCTGGGTCTTTGCTTTGGACAGTGCCATGGTGTTTCCTCCTGTGTTTTGACTTACCCGGATCCGGAGCCGACGCCGGAGAACGTCGGTTTCAGGTGCGGGCGCGATAATGATTATACCACGAAGGGGGGCCCGATGCAAGGAATTTCTACGCGATCTGGGCGCGGATCCCGGCGAGGATCAGATGCATCGCGTACGTGTCCAGGCCGCAGTAGCTCCTGAGGTCGCGGAGGGTCTTCTCCCGCTCCTCGGGCTCGAGTTCGTCGAGCGACGCGTAGGCGAGGTACGCCTGCACGCCGTTCGCGATGGGCATGCCCTCGTAGTCCGCCCCGCCGAGTGCCGGCAGGACCTTCTTGAGCGAGTAGGTCCCGTCGAGGTCGGGATGGTAGTAGTTGTAGGTCTCGGCGGCTTCCTTCGTGAAGCCGGCCGAAAGGAAGAAGTCGGCGTCGTTCTTGACCGCCTTGAGGAGGTCGAAGAGCCGTCCCGCAAGCTCGCGCAGCCGGTCGGCGTGCTCGGGGAAGAGGGTCGCCAGTTCGACGAGCCGGTTCTTCTCGAAGTTCTGGTTGTAGACGACGACGGACGAATCGCCCGGCGGGATCGCCGTCAGGAGCGCCTCGACGAATTCGCGTCGGCGGTCGGCGCCGTCCTTCGCGACCCACTCGCGGTGCGTGGCGGGGTCGTCGCGGCCGGGATCGTCCCCGGGGCGTTCGACGACGTGGACGGAGAACTGGAAGAGGCTCTGGGAATACGGCGATTCGCCGCGGAAGCGCGGCAGGATCGCCGGGAACGCCTCGAAGTCGAGCAGGTAGAGCGGATAACGGAGGGTGTCGAGGTAGGTCTTCAGCTTGATCTTGTTATAGAACGGCCGCTCGTTCTCGACGCAGTACCTTTGCATCAGGTTCTTCTCCCGCTTGAGCCAGGAGATCGGCACGTCGAGCATGTCGACGACACCCTGGTTCACGAGTTCGTAGGTGTCGTGGACGACGTCCTCGCCGGGCAGGCTCTCGACGAACCCCTGGTGCTGGAAGAAATAGTGGAAGACGGAATGGCGCTTGGGCAGATGCGAGAAGCAGTACTCGACGTAGGGGCACTGGAACGACATTCCCCGGCGGCACTCGCTCTTCACGAGCGGGCAGCGGGAGTCGTCGTCGAGCTCGACGTGGTTGATCATCCGGTAGAGGTCGATCTCGATCGTCTCGGCCATCCGCCGCGCGATCTGGGTGAGGTCGAAGGCGACGATCAGGCTCGGACCGTACCCGCCCGGGTTGCCGTCGTGGACGTACTCGTGGTTCAGGACGACGAGCAGCTGCTTGACCGCGTGCGGCCGGAACAGCCGGTCGAGGATGAAGTTCTTGAAGGCGACGTCGTAGACGATCCGGCCGAGGTCGGTATGGCGGTCGGTCAGCTTCGCGAGCTTGTCGTCGAAGTTCGTCTTGAAGGCGTCCGAGACGCCGCGGAGGTCGGGGACGTACATGTTCCGCTCGTCCTTCACGAACAGCGGATACTTCGTCCGGTTCACCGAGAACTGCATCGCGAGCAGCTCGCGCGACGTCATCGGCACGAACGTGAGCGCCTCGAAGACGCCGTCGAAGGAAAGCAGCAGGTCGGGCGCGGTCGCGAGCCGGTAGCCGTCGTGGAAGGCGTAGGTGAACTCCTTGTCGACGTCGATCTTCATGTCCGGGCGCTGCGAGAGGATCTTCGTCACGACGACGTCGCGCATCGTCCTGACCGCGTCGTCGGTCAGCCGGTACTGCCGGTTCTTCTGGAGTTCGACGGTCTCGTCGGCGTCGTACTCGGCGGTCGCCGAGTACGCCACGATGCCGCCCAGATGCCGGAACTCGGCGTACTTCTCGTCGGACTTGGTCGGGTTGTACTTGCGCGCCGTGGAGCGTCGTTCCAGCGGCGAGAAGCGCCGGCAGCGCAGATGGTTCAAGAGATCGATGACGGTGACGACCATGGCGAACCTCCTTCGTGACGGACCCATGCCCATTATAGCACATCCGGCGCCGAAGAAAAAGAACGATCTCCGCGCCGCGGAAACCGTTCCATCGTCCTTTCGCTCAATCGAGGGTATTCATCAGGCCGACGAGCTCGCGCTCGTGGATGTTCGCGCCGTAGGGATTTTCGCTCTCGTAGCCCTCAAGCAGCGCGAGGAAGTCGTAGAGTCCGATCCAGGACGGTTCGCACCCCTTCTCCCGCTCTTCGACGGTCAGCGCCCGCGTCACGGTCGCTCCCGTCGGTTCGCAGCGGAAATAGTGCGTCTCCCAGATCGAATCGACGAAGTATTCGATCACGATACAGCCTTCCGCGATCGCGCGGACGACCTCGCCGGTCTCCTCGCGGATCTCGCGCTCGACGCAGGCGGACAGCGATTCGTCCGCTTCGCGGCCGCCGCCCGGAAGGGTGGTGACGTCGAGGCCGTCGCTGTGGACGACGAGGATCCTTTCATCCTTCAGGACTACGCCGCGGCAGCTGACGCGGCGCGGCTGATTGGCGATGTCGCGGCGCTCGAGGCCGTCGCCGAAGATTTCGATGATCATGACGCGATCGCCTCCAATGCCCGTCGGACGGGCTTTCTGATGAGATCGATCACCGGACCGATCGCGACGGCGAAGACGACGGTCGTGACGCCGATGTTGAAGCGGACGCCCCAATAGCCGAAGGCGAGGCCGGTGGCCACCGCGAGGAAGAGCGCGAGGATCTCGCCGTAGAGCTTTCCGCGGCCGTGCGAGGCCTTGAAGATCGCCGCGAGCGCGAGGCAGAGCTCGTCGAGCGCGGGCATCGGGTATGCGCACCAGGCGATGATGTTGAGTCCGACCGCGCAGATCGCGACCGCGGTCAGAAGGTAGAGCCAGTTCCACACCCAGAGCGCCGATGCCACGTTCGGGATCAGTCCGTACAGGAGGATCAGGTCGATCTCGGCGCCGATGAAGAAGCTGATCGCGATCGGAAACAGGACCCAGACGGTGAACTTCTTCTTCTGGGCGAGGTAGGCGAGCGGCGTGAGCACCGCCGCCGCGATCGAGTTCAGGTAGCGGTAATCGAGCGGAATGCCGTCGTGGAGGTTCTTGAAGAAGGCGTCCCACGAGGACATCCCGAGGTTCGTGTTGAGCATGAGCGACACCGTCAGGCCGAGGAGCATGAGGCCGAAGACGTAGACGACGGTCTTCTTCAACGTGAATCGCATGGATGCTTCCTCTCGATCTCGGCTGCGGCCTCGATCCCCGAGACCATCGCGTCGACGATCCGCTTTTCCCTGATGACGCGGTCGCCGCCGACGAAGACCTTCGGGTCGGTCGTCGCGTACGGCGAGACTTCCGGTGCCAAGCGGATGCCGGTGCCCTCGAAGAGGGCGTCCGAGGACGCCTGGCCGATCGCGAAGACGACGGAGTCGCAGGCGATCGGGACGTCCGAACCGGGCACCGTGCGGATCCGGCCGCGCGGCGAGGCGGCGTCGTGGACGAGTTCGGTGCGTTCGCAGTGGAGAATCCCGTCCTGGTAGGAGGTCGGATTCAGGAGGACCTCGATGGTCACGCCTTCGGCGAGGGTCTCGGCGATCTCCTTCGGGCTTGCGGGGGCTTCCGCGAGCGTGCGCCGGTAGACGACCGTGACCGTCCGCCCGAGCTGGGCGAGGGTGCGGGCGGTGTCGCAGGCGACGCTGCCGAGTCCGACGACGGCGACGCGGCGGCCGAGCAGCCTGCCGAGGTCGGCGGGCGAATGGACGACGCGGTTCAGAAGGTCGATCGCATAGTGGACGTCGGGTCCGGAGAATCCCGGGACGAGCTGCGGGACGTCGAGCCCGTGGGCGACGAAGACCGAATCGTAGCGGTCGACCAGGTCGGTGAGGGAGGCATCCCTGCCGACGCGGAAGTTGTAGCGGACGTCGACCTTGAGCTTGGCGAGCTTGACCTCGATCGAGGACAGGTCGCTCGCGTCGAAGCGGAACGGCGGTACGAGGTTCCAGATCGCTCCGCCGATGCGCGGATTGGCCTCGACGGCGTCGACGCGGTAGCCCTTCTCGGCCATCGCGATCGCGTTGGCGAGGCCGGCGGGTCCCATCCCGACGACGAGGTGGCGGTGGTCCCGCATCGCCGTCGGAACCGCCGCCTCGCCCCAGAAGAGGAGGGCGACGCCGCGTTCGACGAAGCCGATCCTGACCGGCTTCTTGATCTTGTTCAGGGTGCAGGCGCCCTCGCAGAGGACTTCCTGCTGGCAGAGCGCGCCGCACAGTTCGGGCAGCTTCGAAGTCTTGTCCCAGAGCCGCTTCCCGCCGGCGAAGTCGCCGTTCTTGACGGCCTTCATCAGCGCCGGGATGTCGTTGTGCGCGGGGCAGGCGACCTGGCAGGGACGGTGCTTGCAGTCGAGGCAGCGGGCGGCCTCGGCGATCAGATCCTGGAAACGGTCCATCGCGGCCCCCTAGTCCAGAAGCGCCGCGATCGACGCTTCCTGCATCTCGGCGGGGACCTCGTGGCCGACCTGGTAGAGGGCGATCGAGACGTCGTCGTGGCCCGCGCGGGCGAGCGCGTCGTGGAAGTCGACGGCGTAACGGTAGTCGACGACCGCGTCGTCGAGGCCGCTCGCGATCACGATCCGGGTCTTCATGTAGGCGGCGTAGTCGGGGCCGATCTCGAGCGCGTCGAGTTCGGGGCGGAGGCGTTCGAGTTCGGAGAGGCCGATCTGATCCGACTTGGTCACGGCGTAGTGGCGCATCATGTCGGGAGTGCCGATGAAGGGGACGATCGCCTTCGCGGGATAGTGTTTCGGCATCTGGAAGGCGATGTGGCCGCCCATGCTGGTGCCGGAGAAGGAGATCAGGGGGGCATAGGCCGCATAGGCGGTGCGCGCGAGATGCGCGAGGTCGGCGCAGGTCCGGAGGATCACGCCGGGCATCGCCATCGTGCAGGCGCGACCGTCGCCGGTCCCGTAGGGGGCTTCGCGGCGGGCACCGTGCATGAACGCGTCGACCGCGACCGCGAGGAAGCCGTTTTCGGCGAAGCGGGTCGCGAGGTCGGCGACGTGGGCGCGTTCGCCGGTATGACCGTGGACGACGAACATGACGCCGCGGACGGTGCCGGCGTCTTCGTCACGGTATTCGGTGAGGGGAATGCCGTCGATGAGACGGTCGAGGGTCTGGATCATCGGTCGTTCCTTTCGCTTGCGAATCTGACATCATTATACGCCGGGCGGGGGCGTTTGACAACGAAAACCGCCCGCGGGATGCGGGCGGCCGGATTCAGTTCTTGAGGGCGAAGGCGAGGACGTCGTCGATCGTTTCGGCGAAGCCGATCTCGAGCACGTCGCGGACTTCCTTCGGGATCTCCTCGACGTCCTTCTCGTTTCCCTTCGGGATGATGATCCGCTTGAGGCCGGAGCGGGCGGCGGAGATCGCCTTCTCCTTGAGGCCGCCGATCGGCAGGACGCGGCCTTTCAGGGTGATCTCGCCGGTCATCCCGACGAAGCGGTCGACCTTGCGGTGCGAGAGCGCCGAGACGAGCGCGGTCGCCATCGTCACGCCCGCGGACGGGCCGTCCTTCGGGATCGCGCCTTCGGGGACGTGGATGTGGATGTCGGACTTCTCGAAGAGGGTCGGGTCGATCCCGTAGTCCTTCGCGTTCGTGCGGACGTAGGAGAGGGCGGCGAGCGCCGATTCCTTCATCACGTTGCCGAGGTTGCCGGTGGTGAGCATCGCCGTCTTGCCCTCGTAG